>JARGGE010000088.1 GCA_029210865.1 Trueperaceae bacterium | reverse complement strand
TGCTCGAGGGCGCGCCCGGTTCCGGACGGCGCGGGCTGGCGAGGGACCTCGCACGCCGGCTCGAGCTGCCCTTCACCGAGAACCCGTCGGACGACCGGATGGCCGTCCGCTACGTCGGGCCCGACCAGCAAGACGACGACGCGCTGGCCGATCGCATCGTCCGCGACGATCGGAGCGTGTGGGCTCTGGGGCGCTCGACCTTCCGCGAGGACTCGCGCGTCCTGCTGCGGCTGCGCGCCCACGTGGCGCCCGAACGGATGCGCCTCGTCGGGTTCGGGCCGATCGCGTGGCCCGACGCACGCCCCTCGCTGCCGCAGGGCATGGGGTTCCGCGAACGGGCAAGCCTCTACTTGGAGGCCGGCGGCAACCCGGGGTACCTCACGGAACTCGTCAAGCTCTGCGAGCAGGGCGCCATGACCAGCGACCTGCCCGTGCCCCAACGTCTGCGGGCCGCCATCATGCTCGAGGCCAGTCGCTTGAGCGAAGCCTCCCGGCGCGCCCTCGAGCGCTTGAGCGTGCATCCGGGTCCGTTCTCGGACGCGCTCCTCGCGGTGCTGGAGTCGGAGCATCAGGCCGAGGAGCTCGAACGGATGGGTTGGCTGGAGCACGACGGTGCGGCCTGGAGCTTCACCGACGGACTCGCGGCACGGATGGTCCGGACTGGGGTGCACCCTGGCCTCAAGATGCGCCTGCACCAGCGGATCGCCGCCCAGCTCGAGCGCGAGGGCGCCCTCTCCGGAGCTGCGTACCACCGCCGAGCCGCAACGGGCCGCGGCGGACCCGAGGCCGCGCCCGTCGATCCTTCCGGGCCCATCGAGCGGCGACGCATGCACCCGGGCCGCACCGTATGGCTCGACGAGGTGAGCGTCGAAGGCCAACGCCTATCGGTCGACGCCCACCGCCTCGTCTGGTCGCGCCTCGCAACCGACCGCGATCCCAGCAGGATCACCTGGCGCCTTCCGACGACGCCCCTGCTCCTGCGTCTGCGCGGTCGCGCCCTCGTCCAGCCGGACGAAACGGGTGCCTTACCGGGTACGGTGTTCCTCCTGTCGTTCAAAGGGTGCGACTCGGGCGAGGGCGCGACGGGCCTCGACGTTCGGTTCGCCGCCGACGGCGCGCAGACGGGGCGTCTCGATGCGTCGGAGCTGCCACCGTTGACGCTCGGAGACCGGTTCGAGTACTGGTTCTCCATCGCCGGCATGCGCGAGCTGTGGTTGGAGGCCGCACGCGCGAACGCGGTCATCGAGGCCGAGCTCGAGGCGTTCGAAGCGAACGGTGCGCCGGATGAGGCCGTCGAGGCGATCGACCTGACCTCGCTTCGGAGCGACGCATCGGGCGGCACGGATGCGAACGCACCCGCGCGCGAACGCCCGACCCGTCCACGTGCCCCAGCCACTCCCTGAAGCCGCGCCAATTCCACCGTCGCCGTCGGGCGGGCGGAGCGAATCGGACCCGAGCGCACGGCGATCGGTCGGCGAGCCCGATAGCCTGGGTCGTGCATCCCGCCTCATTCACTCGTGTGGCGGCCGCGGAGCTGACCCTCCCACCCGCCGTCGCGGACGCCTTCCCCCCCACCCGCGCCGCGGCCCTCGCGCGCCTGGTGGCCGTCGACGCGGCCGCGTACGCGCGCACCCGCAACCACCTGCGCGGCGCCGTCACGCGGCTCTCGCCTTACCTCACCCACGGCCTGCTGAGCGTGCCCGAGGTCCTCGCGGCGGTGGGGCCGGACGCCGGCAAGCTGGCGCAGGAGCTCGCCTGGCGCGAGTTCTTCCGGCTGGCGCACGACCGCGAGGGCGCGGCGATCCTGCGCGACCGCTTCGGTCCGCAGCCGCGCCTCGCGTTGGACGCCGGTCCGCGGCGGCTGCCGGGGGCGCTCGTGGCCGGCGCCACCGGCATCGAGGCGCTCGACGCCGCCGTCCGGGCGCTCGTCGATACAGGGTACGTGCACAACCACGCGCGCATGTGGCTCGCGAGCGTCGCCTGCCACGTGGCCGGCGCCGACTGGCGCGCCGGCGCCGCGTGGTTCCAGTTCCACCTGCTCGACGGCGACCTCGCCTCGAACGCGCTGTCGTGGCAGTGGGTGGCGGGCAGCGGCTCCGCGAAGCCCTACGTGGCCGACCAGGCGAACCTGAACCGCTTCGCGGGCACCGCGCAACGCGGCACCTTCCTCGACCGACCCCGCGACGACCTCCTGACCGGCGCCGTCCCCGACGCGCTGCGCGCCACGGTCGAGCTGGAGCTGCCGAGCGTCGTCCCGGACCTGCCCGCGCCCACCTTCGACCCGGTGCGGCCGCTGCTCGCCTACCACCCCTGGGGGCTCGACCCCGCGTGGCGCGCCGACGAGGACGCCGAGCGCTGGCTGCTGCTCGAGCCCGCCTTCTTCGCCCGCCACCCGTGGAGCCCCGCGCGCCTCGCCTGGCTGCTGGCCGCGGCCAGACAGGTGCCCGGCCTGCGGGTGGGGGTGGGCGACGCGCGCGAAGTGCTGGCCCCGCGCGCGGCGGACGCTGCGGCCGGCCGCGCCGCGCCGCTCGTGCACCGCGCGCACCCGGCGGTCGCGCACTGGCCCGGGCCGCGCGACCCGGCGCCGACCGCCTTCGCCCACCGCTGGACCGCCACGGCGGCGCCGCGGTCGTTCAGCGCCTTCTGGTCGCGGGTGGCGCCGCGGGATCGCTGACCGGACGCCGATCCTGACGCCGCGCAAACCGCCGCTCGGGCCCGGTGCTAGGCTGGCGCGGCGCTCGATGACCCTAGCGTCTGCCGGCGGCATCGCCCGCCACACCGCACGCCCCCCGGAGGTCCCGATGTCCCGACTCGGTGTCGAGAAGTCCCGCCAAGCGATCGCGCTCGTCCCCGACGGGACGGTCTGGGCGTTCCTCACCCGCGAGGGCAGCGACCCGGCGGCGAAGCTGGTGTTCGATGCCGCCGTGAGCGGCGAAGCGGCCTTCTTGCTCGCGCCGGGCCGCGGCGTCCTGGCGCTGGTGGCCAACTACGACGCCGGCCACGTCGAGCGCCTCGGGGTCTTCGACGAGATCCGCGCCTACGACCGCTCGTTCGCCGACGCCTTCCAGGCCTGGACGTGCGAGCTCGCGCCGGGCACGGTCCTGCTCAACTACGCCGAGACCGACGTCCTGTGCGACGGCCTCCGCCACGGGCAGTACCTGCGCGTCGCGCGACTGCTGGAGGAGGCGCTGCCGGGGGCCGCGATCGCCAGCAGCGAACCCGTCCTCCAGGAGGTCCGCGCCGTCAAGACCGGCGAGGAGCTCGCGCGGCTGCGCGTCGCCATCCAGGGCAGCGTCGACCTGTACGACCGGTTGACGCCGCTGTTGCGGGTGGGGATGAGCGAGCGCGAGGTGCAGGCGCTCATGACCGACCTCGCCACCCAGATGGGCTTCGGGGTCCACCTGGGCGACTACGGCGGCGCGCTCGTGTGCCTCAACCGCGTCGGCCTCGCGCACCGGGCGCCGGGCGACGACGCGCTCGAACCGGGTGACCTCTTGATCCTCGACCACGCGCTCGAGCACCAGGGCTACCACTCCGACCTCGCGCGCACGGTCTACGTGCCGCGCCCCAGCGAGCGCGAGGCCCCCGCCGCGGAGGGGTGCGCCTTCGCCAGCGCTTTCGAGGCGATCGGCGCGGCCTTCGCGGCCATGCGGCCCGGCGTCCTGGGCCACGAGGTCGACGCCGCCGCCCGCGCGGTCCACCTGCGCAACGGCTACCCCGAGATCTCGCACGCGACCGGCCACCAGATCGGCCGCCACGTGCACGACGGCGGCACCATCCTCGGGCCCACCTGGGAGCGCTACGGCGACGCCCCGCACGGCGCCCTCCGTGCCGGCCAGGTCTTCACGATCGAGCCCACGATCCTCGCCTCGCCGGCCCCGTCGATGCTCGTCGAGGAGGACGTCGTCGTGACCGACGACGGGGCGGCGTGGCTGAGCCGTCGCCAGACCTCGCTATGGCTCGCGGGGGCGGCGCCGCACGCCTGACCCCGCGTCGGCACCGGGCCGGCCCGCACGTGCCGGCGCGGAAGGGTACTCTTGGACCTCACGTCGGCGTTCGCGCGGCCGGCGTGACCGCATCCGCGGTTCGCATTCCCGGGGCGTCCAGCCCACGCGCCCATCTCGGAGGTCCCCATGGTCGTTCGCCTCGTCCTCGCGTCGCTCCTCTTCGGGTTCCTTCCCGTCGCCCTCGCGCAAGACACCTGCGCCTCGGTGGGCGGGACGGCCACGATCGCCCAGTGGAGCGAGCCGGGCAACCTCAACCCGCTCATCTTCCCCACCACCTACGACACGAACGTCCAGGAGCTGGTCTTCGCGCGCCTGATCCGCCCGACGGCCGACCTGACCTTCGAGCCCGACCTGGCGGAGTCCTGGACCGTGAGCGACGACGCCCGCACCCTCACCTTCACCCTGCGCGAGGGCCTGACCTTCCACGACGGTGCGCCCGTGACCGCCCAGGACGTGGCCTTCACCTTCACGTCGATGGCCGACCCCGCCTACGACGGCGGTCGCTTCGCCGAGATCAGCATCCTGGTGGGCGCCGAGGCCTACCGCGAGGGCACCGCCGACGCGGTCGAAGGCATCGTCGTCGTCGACGACCGCACCATCTCGTTCACGACCACCGAGCCGTTCGCCCCCTTCCTCCCGGTGATCGGCGGCATCTTCATCCTGCCCGAGCACGTCTACGGCGCCGTGCCCATCGGCAACTGGCAGGAGGACGCGAGCAACCGCAACCCGGTCGGCTCCGGCGCCTTCGTGTTCGACGAGTACCGCCCCGGGGAGTTCGTCTCGGTGTCGGCCTTCGAGGGCTACTGGGAGGGGCGCCCCTGCCTCGACCGCCTGATCGTGCGCTTCGGCGACCAGAACACGCTGCTCGCGGCGCTGCTCGCGGGCGAGATCGACGCCGCCCCGGTGCCGATCGACGGCGCCACGAGCGTGGCGAACGCCGCCGGCCTCGACCTGCTCGTCATCGACACCCTCAACTTCCAGTACATCGGCACGAACCTGCGCGGCCCGCTGCTCGGCGACGCGGCCGTGCGCGAGGCGATCGCCCACGCGGTCAACCGGCAGGCGATCGTCACCGGCCTGCTGCAGGGCTACGGCGGCCTGATCGACACGGTCTTCCCCACCAACCACTGGTCGTACCCGCCCGACG
The DNA here is from genome assembly GCA_029210865.1 of Trueperaceae bacterium. GTDB lineage: Bacteria > Deinococcota > Deinococci > Deinococcales > Trueperaceae > JAABTL01. Next base: position 4,014 of record JARGGE010000088.1, on the reverse strand, counting down.
TGGCGCCCATCGCGTACGACCCCGCCGCCGCCGCCGAGATCCTCGAGGCCGCCGGCTGGACGCTACAGGGCGGCGTGCGCGTCAAGGACGGCCAGGAGCTGTCGCTGCGCCTGTTCGTGCCGACCGGCAACCTGGTCCGCGAGCGCACCGCGCCGCTCATCCAGGCCAACCTGCGCCAGATCGGCATCGCCGTCGAGATCCAGACCATGGACTTCCCGACGCTGGTGACGTACCTGCTGCCCCGCGAAGCGGACGGCACCCCGCGCGCCGTCACCGCCGAGGACTTCGACCTCTTCCTGCTCGGCTTCGGCATCGAGCGCGACCCGAACGAGTACCTGAGCTACCTCGTCGAGACCGACATGCCGCCGAACGGCTACAACTTCATCGGCGTCGCCGAGGCCGAGATCGCCGCGCTGATGCGCGAGGGCCGCGTCACGCTCGACCAGGACGCGCGCACCGAGATCTACCGCGAGGTCGGGCGCCAGATGCGCGACCTGCTGGCGTGGGTCCCGCTGTACCAGGCGCAGGACCTCTACGGCGCGAACGAGCGCCTGGTCGGCTTCGGCCCGGACGTCCGCGGCATCAACGTCGACGTGGCGCGCTGGTCCCTGCGCTGACCCACTGAAGCGTCGCCTGCGCCGCGCGGTGGCTCCCGACCTCGGGGGCCACCGCGCGCTGCAGGCCCCCACCCATGCTCCCGTACGTCGTCCACCGCCTGGCCCAAGGAGCCGTCATCCTGCTCCTGGTGTCCTTCGTGGGCTTCGCCATCACCCTGGCGGCGCCCGGCAACGCCATGCAGACCTTCATCGACCCGGGCATCTCGGTCGAGGACCTGCGGGCCGCCGAGGCACGCCTGGGCCTGGACCAACCGGTGCCCGTGCAGTACCTGCGCTGGCTCGGCCAGGTCGCGACCGGCAACCTCGGCTGGTCCTCGCGCACCGGCGCACCGGTGGCCGACCTGATCGGGGCGCGCGTCCGCCCCACCCTGACCCTCATGGGGACGGCGTTCGTCCTCACCCTGGCGCTGGCGCTCTGGCTCGGGACGATCACCGCGGCGCGCCCGTACACCTGGCTCGACTACGGGGTGACCGGCGCGGCCTTCGCGGGGATCAGCGTGCCCAGCTTCTTCTCCGGCATGGTGCTCATCTACGTCTTCGCGCTGCAGCTCGGGTGGTTCCCCACCTCGGGCCTCGAGTCCTACGCCGCCGACTACGAGGGCTGGGCGCGCTGGCTCGACCGCGCGCGCCACCTGGTGCTGCCCGTCTCGGTGCTCGTGCTCACGGGCGCGGCCGAGCTCGTCCGGCACGTCCGCGGCGCGGTCGTCGAGGCGCTCCAGGAGGACTACGTGCGCACGGCACGCGGCAAGGGCGCGCCGCCCGGCCGCGTGCTGCGGCACCACGCCCTGCGCAACGGCCTGCTCCCGGTGGTGACGCTGGTCGGCCTCGCGCTCCCGCGGCTGCTGGCCGGTTCGGTGGTCGTCGAGGTGATCTTCGCCTGGCCGGGCATGGGCCGGCTGCTCGTCGAATCGGTCTTCGCGCGCGACGTGCCCGTCGCGATGGCGATCAACCTGGTGGCCGCCTCCTTGGTCCTGCTCGGGAGCCTGCTCGCCGACGTCGCCTACGCCGTGGTCGACCCCCGGGTGCGCTACGGATGACGGTGCCGGCGACGCCTCCAGCCGCTCCACCCGCCCCCCTCGGTCCGCCAGGCTGCGGGCGCGCCGAAGGCCCCGCGCGCCGCACCTGGCGCGCCTTCCGGCGCCACCGGCTGGCCCTGGTCTCGGCGGCCGTGCTGCTGGTGGCGGGCGTCGCCGCCGTGGCCGCGCCTTGGATCGCCCCGCACGACCCGTACGACCTGGCGATCGGTGCGAACGGCGAGATCGCCTTCGCGGCCCCGCCGAACGGCACCTTCCCGCTGGGGACCGACGCGATCGGCCGCGACGTCCTCTCGCGGCTCCTGTACGGCGGCCGGGTCAGCCTCTCGATCGGCTTGGTCGCCGCCTTGGTCGCCATCACGGTCGGCAGCGTCCTGGGGCTGGTGGCCGGCTGGTTCGGCGGCTGGACCGACCGCGTCGTCTCGCGCTTCGCCGACGCGGTCGCCACCTTCCCCGCGCTCTTCCTCATCCTGACGATCAGCAGCTTCGTCGCGCCGTCCGTCGTCAGCGTCATCGCGATCATCGGCTTCCTCAGCTGGATGCCCGCCTTCCGCCTCATGCGCGCCGAGGTGCTCAAGCTCCGCACCACCGTGTACGTCGAGGCCGCGCGCGCCCTCGGCGGACCGCACGTGCGCATCATGGCGGTCCACCTCCTGCCCAACGCCATCCCCCCCATCGTGGTGCAGGCGACCCTCGGGGTCGCGGAAGCGATCCTGACCGAGTCGGCCCTCTCCTTCCTCGGCCTCGGCGTGCAACCGCCGGTGGCGAGCTGGGGCAACATGCTCGCCGACGCCCGCAGCATCACCGTGCTCAGCTCGCAGCCCTGGCTCTGGATCCCGCCGGGGGCCGCGATCTTCGTCACCGTGCTGTGCATCAACTTCCTGGGCGACGGCCTGCGCGACGCGATCAACCCCCGCGCCACGCGCCAGCGCCTCTGATCCCCCCGGCGACCTTCGCCACGACCGCGAAGCGCCCGCCGACGGCTTCGTCGGCGGGCGCTCGGTCGTGCGGCGGGGTCGTGCGGGGTCGAGCGCGGCCGTGGCCGCGGCTCAGGTCGTAGCGGCCGGCCGCTCGGCCGTCAGTAGACGTCGTTGGCGGTGTTGTAGACGTTGAACTTGCCGGTGGGGGTGCGCACCCAGTCGCCCTCGATGCGGTCGATCTCCTCGAGCGTGACCGCGTCGTAGACGACGATGAAGGACGGGGTGTTCATGCTGCCCCACACCGACAGCCAGACCTCGCTGCCACCGCGGGTGAACTCGGGGTGGACCACCCGCGCGCCCAGTTCGGCCGCACCGGGGACCTCCCAGCAGCGCTCCACCTCGAGCGCGACCTTGTCGATGGCGCAGACGCTGATGCTCCCGGCCGGGTTCGGGCTCATGGGGCTGTCGTAGAACACCCAGGGACTGGCCTCGTGGGTCTTGAGGAAGAGGTTGCCGGTGAAGGGGACCTCGACGCGCGCCACGACCTGCCAGGCGTGCTCCGGGTGCCCCTCGGGGTCGGCGCCCATCACGGTCATCTCTTGGCTGCCCAGGTTGCCGGTCGCCCAGACGGGCCCGAACTCGGGGTGCACCCAGTTGGCGCCGCGGCCCGGGTGGGGGATCTCGCCCGCGGTGACCTCGGCGGTGAGGGTGCGCTCCTGGGCGTCGATGACCATGAGCTTGTTCAGCGAGTTGGCGGCGACGACGAAGTACCGGTCGCCGGCCCAGCCGCCGTCGTGCAGGTAGAGGTCGGTGTCGAGCATGGTGATCGGCAGCGGCTGGCCGGGTTCACTCAGGCGGCTGTAGTCGACGAACCAGGTCTGGCCCGCTTCCTTGATGTTGACGATCCACTCCGGGTAGAAGTGCGAGGCCACGATCGCCGCGACGCGCGCTTCCTCGACGTAGTCGCCGCCGCCGCGCTGGTACCCGGCGGTGCCGATCATCTTGAGGGGCTCGAGCGTCAGGCCGTCGAGCACCACGGCCAACGCGGGCCAGTAGCAGCCGACGATCGCGTAGCGGTCCTCGAAGCCCTCGAACTTGCTCGACTCGATGCTGCGCGCGTCGTAGCAGGGCTTGACCTCGGCGACCACCGCGGGCGGGCTGCTCCACAGGTCGATGAGCGAGGCCTTGCCGTCGCGGCCGATGGCGGTGAAGTAGCGGCCGCTGGCCGAGGAGCGCAGGATGTGGATGGCGTAGCCGGTGTCGACCAGGTTGACGAGCTCGTGGGTGGTGCCGTCGAGGATCGCCACCTGCCCCATGTCGCGCAGGATGACGCCGACGAAGTTCTCCCAGTCGAGGTCGTGCTGCGGCTCGGTGGGGCGGTCCTCGGGGGCCACGAACACCTGCCAGCTCTCGAGGATCTGGTCGAGCGAGATCTGCGCGGGC
>JARGGE010000087.1 GCA_029210865.1 Trueperaceae bacterium | reverse complement strand
GTCATCCTCGGCGCGGTCTTCTGGTTCGCGCTGGAGGTGCTCGCGCTGCCGCTCGCCGGCATCCTGTTGCTGCTGTACGTGTTCGCGCGGTTGGTGCCGCAGGTGACGGGGCTCCAGCGGCAGGTGGTCGGCATCGTCCAGCAGCTGCCGGCGTTCGAGCGCATCGAGGACCTGATCGCGCGCTACGAGGCGAGCGCCGAGGTCGCCGGGGGCCCCACCCCGCTGCCGCTCCGGCGCGCGCTGCGCGTCGAGGACGTCTCGTTCCGTTACGACGACGCCCCCGCCACGCCGCCGCTCGCCGGCGTCTCGCTGACCCTGCGCGCGGGCACCACCACCGCGATCGTGGGTCCCTCGGGCGCGGGCAAGAGCACCCTGGCCGACGTCCTCGTCGGCCTGGTGCCGCCGACCGAAGGCCGCGTCCTCGTCGACGACGTGCCGCTCGAAGGCCCGAAGGTGGCGTCGTGGCGCCGCAGCATCGGCTACGTGCACCAGGACACCTTCCTGTTCCACGACACGATCCGCAAGAACCTCCGCTTGGTGCGCCAGGACGCCGACGACGCCGCGATCCGCGCCGCGCTCTCAGCCGCCGCCGCGGACTTCGTCCACGCGCTGCCGGACGGTCTGGACACCGTGGTCGGCGACCGCGGCGTGCGGCTCTCCGGGGGGGAGCGGCAGCGGATCGCGCTCGCCCGGGCGCTGCTGCGGCAACCGGCGCTGCTGGTGCTCGACGAGGCGACCAGCAGCCTCGACGCCGAGAGCGAGGCGGCCATCCAGGAGGCGCTCGACCGGATGAGCGGCCAGCGCACGGTCGTGGTCATCGCCCACCGGCTCGCGACCGTGCGCCACGCCGACGCGATCTACGTGCTCGAGGCCGGCCGGGTGGTGCAGTCGGGGACCTGGGACCACCTGATCGCCGAGCGCGGCGGGCGCTTCCGGGCGCTGTGCGAGGCGCAGGGCTTGGTGGGGGTGGAGGGGATGACGGGCGGGGGTTGACCGGGCTGCGACGCGGTGGAACCCGCTGGTAGACTCGGCATGACACCACCACGCGAGCCGCCGGTGATGCCCTGGCGAACGGGCCGCTTTCAATGCTGTCATCATTAGGTGCATGAAGGGAGTGCCTCCGGTGCCGTTGGCGCGTTCGCGCGATCGGCGCTCGCTTCCGTGGGCGCCGCCGTGGCGCGGCAGGACCCGGGTGGCCGGTCTGGCGCTTGCGTGGGTGGTGCTTCTCGGGCTCGTCGGGTGCTTGCGCGTTCCTGTGCCACCCGAGACCGTGCCGTCGATCGTTTCGTTCGGGGCGGATGCGACGGTTGTGGTGGCGGGGGCAGATGTCGTGTTGAGTTGGGGGGTGGAGGGCGCCGACGCGTTGCGGTTGGCGCCGGGTGATGTGGACGTGTCGGGGTTGTCGGGTTTCACGGTTCGTCCCGGGGTGACGACGACGTACACGCTGTACGCCGCGAACGGGGTGGGGGAGGTCGCTGCGTCGGTCGAGGTGCGTGTCGCGGCGGAGCCGCCGCCCGCTCGGCTCGTGCGGCCGCTGCTCGTGGCCGGTCAGAGCAACGCCCAAGGGCGGAACGTGGCCGCGGCCCTGGCGGCGTCGTACGTGACCGCCGACGCCGGCGTGGCCATGCTCGGCAACGACGACGTCTGGAAGGTCGCCTACGAGCCGCTCGACGACTGCACCGATCAGGTCGACTCGGTGAGCGTCGACCCGGGCGGGGGCACCGAGCCGTGCGTCGCCATGGGCAACTCCGGCGTTTCGATGGGTGTTGCCTTCGGTAACGCGCTGACGGCGGCGGTGGGCGACGAGGTGCTCCTCATCCCGGCAGCGCGCGGTGGGAGCGACCTGGTGGGCAACCTCGTGCCCCCCAGGGACTGGGAGCCAACGCCCGTGCGCGACGACCCGTCGACGCTCTTCGGAAGCGCGGTGCGCCGGTGGCGCCTCGCCGACGATCGGGGCGCCTCCCCCGAGCACGGTGCGCTCTTCTGGTACCAGGGCGAGTCTGAAGCGACCTCCGACCGCTACCCATTGTTCCAGGCACGAACGGACGTGGTGTTCGACGCCTTCACGGACGAGATCGGGGCTCCGATCATCTTCGTGCAGCTCTCGCGCTACGTGCCGTTGGCCACGGAGGACCCCCAACTCCGCAACCTGCTGTACCAGCAGGTCCGGGAGCGGCAGCGCACCATGGAGACGGACGCCACCACGCTCGCCGGCACTGCGGCGTCGACGGCGGAGCCGGACCGCTACATGGTGGTGACCCACGACCTGCCCATGTTCGATCGCAACCACCTGTCGGTGGCGGCCCAACTCGAGCTCGGGCGGCGGGTGGCGCTCGCGTTCCGCGAGCACGTGCTCGGTGAGGCCGTGGACGGGACGGGGCCCCGCCTCGACGGGATCGACCGCGCGGCGGGCGATGCGAACGTGTACGTGCGCTTCGACCGGCCTGTCACCGCGCCGCAGACGCCGACCGCGGCCGCGTACGCCGGGTACTTCCGGGTGTTCGAGGGGGCGACGGAACTGGCGATCGCGTCGATCGATCGCGACGCGGTCGACCCGGCCACGGTCCGCATCCTCCTGGCGGCACCGCCGTCGAGCGTGGTGTCCGTGCGCTACATGCCGCCGACCGAGTTGGGCGACGGCATCGAGGTCGACGTGATCCGCGCGGCCACGTACGCGGAGCCGATCCCGGGGACGCAAGCGTGCTTGCCGGCGCCGGCGTTCGGCGACGCGACGGGCTCGGTGTCGATGCTCGGCTTCGAGCTTCCGGAGGTCTACGAGGAGTGAACGGGCTTTCTTCGCGGACGAACGGCTACCCGCCGTCGTCGAAGCGAACAGGACGGGCGGACCCACTTGGGGGCCCGCCCGTCCCGTGCGTTCAGGTAGCGTGTCGTTCTGTCAGAGCGGGCACCCCAGTTCGTTGGCCTGCGCGAACAGGTCCTTGGTGTCTTCGATATCCAGCGGGCCGACGCCGTCGAGCGCGTCCTGAACCATCTGCACGACCTCTTCGACGGTGTAGTACGCGTTCACGTCGGGGTGCGCTGCGTTGAGCAGCGCGGCCACCGCGTGGCGCGCCAGGGCGCTGGTGCCGCCGCCGGCGGCGACCACGGCCTCGAGCAGCGTCGGGTCGTCGATCTGGACCGGCTGCCCCTTGCCGCCGCTGGAGATCGTGATCAGGTGATCGAACACGAGGGGATCGCCGAACCGCTGGTCGCCGGTGAACCCCGTCGGGATCCAGGCGTCGGCCTGGTTGCCGTTCGCGGCGGTGGAGTGGTTGCGCCAGTAGCCCGGGGTGCAGCCCTGGACGCCGCGCTCTCCCTCGGTCACGCTGGCGTTGACGCCCGCCAACCAGACCGAGTCACCTTCGGGACCGGGCGTGGGATCGGGCGAGAAGAGCTCGATCTCCACGTCCGTGGCGCCTGCCGGCAGCGTCGTGGACACGCCGTCGATGACCAGTCCCTCGCCGCGGTTGGGCTGCGACCACCTGACGTCGTAGACCGCGACGCCGTCCACCCGAACGATCACGTCGATCACGCGATCGTCGCCGTCGAGTTCGGACATGGCGAAGTCGACGCGCAAGGGGCGCGGCTCCGCCGCCGGGTCGAACGTCATCGTCTCGACGTGGCTCTGAACGAATTCCTGAACGTCGTGGTGGTAGACGTCGGCGTACGGGGTCGCGCCCTTGGACGTCACGCTCGGGGTGAGGTCGTCGCGCAGCACGAAGGCGACGAACGACCGCGGCGTGGAGAACGGCTCGCCGCCGCTGGTGACGATCTCGCCGCCCACGACCTCTGCCCGCAGGATCCCGTCCGGCAGGCTCACGGCGTGCGGACCGCGCAGCGCGAAGGTCGCCTCGAAGAAGTCACCGGTCACGGCGGTCTTGCTGTCCGCCCAGGCCACCGACTCCAGAAGGTCGCCGTCACGGTTGCGGAACTCGACGAACAGCGCGCTGGTGGGGTCCGCCAGGCGGCCGTACTTGACGGCCACTTGGACGCGCACCGCGATGGCCGAGTCGAGGTCGCCGATGACGACCTCGGCGGGGTTCTGGGTGGCGCCGTGCCAGTTCCCCATACCCACGCCGAGGATCTCCACGGGTCCGGCATGCGACCAGGTGAAGGTGGGGGAAGGCGGCGGCGCGGACCCCATCAGGAAGAGCTCGTGCTCGATGTCGCGCGGGGCGATGGCGTCGGTGTTCGTCGACTGGCAGGCAGCCAGGAGCAACGACACGCCAGTGGCCAAGACCATGAGGGTTCGCGTTCGTGCGTTCACGTGGTACCGCCTCCTTCACGGGCGCGGCGAACGCCCGACGATGAGACCGAAGCCGATGGTGGCAGCGCCGCGCGTCTAGGCGCCGATCGCCGGCCAACTCGTTTCGCACACGCATCAGCGCCGTCACCCGCAGTATAGGGCGGCCGCGGATGCCCGCGTGCCCGCCGGTCACACCGGTCGCCGCAGCGGTCTACTCGGCGCCTTGGTCGGCCACCGTCATCCTCACCGGCCGACCATCGAGGGTGAGCGTCGGCGCCTCGACCGCACGGGCCGGATCCGTCTCGAACGCCACGGGGACGCCCATGGACCTCAGCAGTCGGTAGGCGCTGAGCACGGTGAGTCGTTCACGCTCGTCTGGATCGACCCGCAGCAGCCGCAAGCTGCGGTGGATGGCGCGCCGGAGCCTGCGCCAGGCCAGAGCGCCCACGGACCCGCGCGCGGGATCGACGCCAGCGGCAACGGGCGATGCGGAGGGGTCGAGGCCGCGGCGAAGGCGACGGCGGGTGTCGACGACGACGGGTAGGACGCGCGCCAGGGTCACGGCGCCGCGCACGAGCTCCCGCACCCCCATCCACGCACGCAACGGGTCGACGGCACCCCGCTCGTGCCACGAACCCATCTCCCAGCGGCGCAGCGTCCACCACAAGGGCGCCCCTAGGTTCAGCCGCCGCAGGTGCGGGTCGCACCGGTCGACGAAGACGCCGACCGTGTGCGCGACCCCGAGCGACGCGGCCCGCGCCATCACTGCCTCGCGGTTCACGCCATGGCGCTCGGCCAGCACCTCGAAGTCGGCGTAGTCCCTCGGCTTCACGCGCCAGCCGTCGCTCCCCCAGCACCGGTTGAGGGCGAGGCCGAAGACGGCCGCGTCGACAGGACAGGGAACGCGTAGCCGCGCGCCCTCCCAGGCGAGCGTCTCTGCCGCCGCGAGCGCGGCCTCGGTCAGGCGGCGCGTCACGGGCTCGGGGGGGAGGCGGTTGTGGACGTTGTGGACGATCCGGTGGTGGAGGTCGACCTTGAGGTCGAACTCGACGTGGGTGAGGTGCGCGGCCTCGTGCCCGCGGTACTCAGGGCCGTGCAGGGCGAAGAGGTCGTCCCGCTGGCCGGTCTGCCAGGCGACGCCCCAACCGGCGGCCGCCGCGACCGTGCAGGCGATGGGCACGTCCTCCTCGGCGAGGACCATGTCGACGTCGGCGTAGCCGCGAAGCCCGGGCGCGGGGTAGACGAACTCCGCGAGATGGAAGCCCTTGAACACGAACGGGGTCAGTCCCGCGGCGTTCCATGCCTTCAGGAGTTCGGCGACGGCCCGTCGTGCGGCCACGTGCCGGGCCGCGAGGAGAACGAACCCGTGTCGCAACTGCGCGCGTTGCGGGTGGTGCGGTAGACGCGTGAACGCGTGACCAACGAGGCCGGTCGCGGCCAGGACCTCGAGCGTGGGCTCGGACGCGGCGTCGCCGAGGAGGAAGTCGGTGAGCGGAGCGACCTGCGGCTGGGCGTTCGTTCGGAGCACGTCGCCATCGTAGGGGATGTGGCGCGCTCCGTCCGAGAACGGTTACACGTGCTGTCGTCCCTGGCGAGGCGCAGGGTGGCGGCATGGCGCGGGACGCTCAGCTCACGCGCGATCGACGCGCTACCATGGACGCCTGATGACCGCTGAACGCACGTCTGTCGAACCCGCCGGGCGAACGCGCCCGTGATCTTCGTCCCCACCGCCATCGAGGGCGTCGTCGTGATCACGCCGCGGGAGCACGCCGACGAGCGCGGCATGTTCGCCAGGACGTTCTGCGCCCGCGAGTTCGAGGCGGCGGGCCTGAGCCCCGTGGTGGCGCAGGCGAACGTCTCGTTCAACCACCGGGCCGGTACGCTGCGGGGCTTGCACTTCCAGCGCCCGCCGGCGCAGGAAGCCAAACTGGTGCGTTGCACGCGCGGTCGCGTGTTCGATGTCGCGGTGGACGTGCGTCCGTCGTCGCCCACCCACCTGAGGCATGTGCATGTCGTGCTCGATGCGGAGGAGCGCAACGCCCTGTACGTGCCCGAGGGCTTCGCCCATGGCTACCTCACGCTCGAGGACGAGTCCGAGGTCGCGTATCAGGTGAGCGAGTTCTACGCTCCGGGTGTCGAGGGCGGGCTGCGGTGGGACGATCCGTTGCTGGAGATCGAGTGGCCGGCGACCGTTCGTGCGATCTCCGCCAAGGACGCGGCCTGGCCGCTGCTGGACCTGAGCATGCCGCTGGTCCGAGGCCATTCGGCGGCGGAGTGAGATCTGCCCGCCGAACGGGCCCGGGCACGACCTAGACTGCCGGCAGTTTGGGTGATTCTCGCCCCGCAAGGAGGTAACGACGGTGAAAGCCGTGATCCTGGCCGGTGGCTTCGGCACCCGGCTTTCCGAGGAAACGATCGACAAGCCCAAGCCGATGGTGACCATCGGCGGCCACCCGATGCTCTGGCACATCATGAAGATCCTCGACGCCAACGGCATCAAGGAGTTCGTGATCGCGTTGGGGTACCGGGGGGACTCCATCAAGCGCTACTTCTTCGATTTCGCCGCGGTGAACAACGACGTCTCGGTCGACCTCGCGACCGGGCGTATGACGATCCACGAAGGCGACCGCCCGGATTGGGTCGTGCACCTCGTCGACACGGGGCTCCACACCCAGACCGGCGGCCGCTTGCGCCGGTTGCGCGAGTGGATCCAGGACGACACCTTCCTGATGACGTACGGCGATGGTGTGGCCGACATCGACCTGAACGAGCTGATTCGCTTCCACCGCGACCACGGCAAGCTCGCGACCGTCACCGCCGTGCGTCCGCCCTCACGCTTCGGCAACCTGGCGTTCACCGGCGACGTCGTGACCGACTTCTACGAGAAGCACGACGTGGACGATACGCGGATCAACGGCGGCTACTTCGTCCTCGAGCCCGGCGTGATCGACTACGTCGATGGGGACGACGTCCCGTGGGAGCGGGCGCCGCTCGAGCGGCTCGCGAGCGAAGGCCAACTGGTGGGCTACCGCCACCACGGCTTCTGGTCGTGCATGGACACGCTCAAGGAGCGCAACATGCTCGAGGATCTGTGGCGCGAGGGCCAGGCGCCGTGGTGCATCTGGCCGGGCTAGCCGGGCGGTGCGCCGTGACGGTCCCGTGAGCGAGCGACCGCCGACATGAACCGCGCCGCGCCGCCGGGAGCTTCCCGGCGGCGCGGCGCGTACGGATGGGGTCGTGGACGGACCGCGATCACGGTCCGTCCGAAGCTAGAGCGTCAGGGGATGCTGACGTACTCGAGCAACACGGTCGGCCGGTCGGCCGCGTCCGCCGTGGCGGCGGACCACACGCGGCGCATCTCGACGCCGTCGGGATCGTCGTTGCTCAGGAAGAGCACGAAGGCGGCGTTCGTCGCCCAGCCCCCGCGATCGACGAGCTCCTGGACGACGCTTGCGAACTCGTCGGACACCTGCGTCGAGCCGGACACCCACGCACCGTCGATCGCCCACGTCGCGCTGGCGGTGGTGCGGACGGTGCGGCCCGTGATCCCGAACGACGGGACCTCGGGAACGGTGGGATCGTCGGTCCAACCGAGGGGGTCGGTGACGGCCTCGCCACGGATGGTGAGGTTCAGCGCGCCGCTGGTGCCGCTGTTGTCAACCTTGGCGGGGTCGTACTCCACCACCTGCAGCTTGGCGGAGCGCACGAGCGTGCCCGGGGCGAGCGGCACGTTGGCGAAGCGCAGCCCGATCTCCATGGTCGCTTGGTGCTGGAGCTCGTAGCCGAGGTCGAAGCGCGGCCACATGGCCCAAACATAACCCGTGGGGCGGTAATCCTTGGTGGTGAGGACCGAGTCGTCGAGGAACTCCGCGGCGTCGTCGCCGTCCGAAGCGATCACGACCTGGGCCGTCTCGATCTGGTTGCCGTTCGCCGTGACGGCGGGTTCGCCAGCGCCCACCGTGACGGCACACGTGAGGGTGCGCACGCCGTCGCAGTCCCCGCCCGTCCAGCCGGCGAAGCCGGTCGCGACGGGGTCGGAGGTGAGCACGGCGGTCAACGTGACGGCCGTCCCGATGGGGAAGGTCGCCGACGCGTCGCCGGCGCCCGTGTCGATGCCGGCTGGGTCCGAGGTGACCTCGACGGTCGCGCCGTTGGCGACGTTCACGTTCACCGTGAGCGGCGCGTCCACCGGTGTGGTGTCGGTGAACGTGGCGGTGACGTCGGTGTCCGCGACGAGGGTGACGAGGCACGTGCTGGACGTGCTGCCCGCCTCGCACGTGACGCCGGAGAAGCCGTCGAAGGTGGACGCGCCGGTCGGCGTCGCCGTCAGCGTGACCTGCGTGTTGACGTCGAACGCGGCCGTGTCGGCGCCGGCGCCCGTATCGATGCCAGCGGGCTCCGAGGACACCGTGCCGGTGCCGGTGCCAGCGAGCGTGACCGTCAGGTCGGTGGTGGCCGCCGGCGTACCGCAGGCTGCCAGCAACACCGTGGCGAACACCGTCGCCAAGAGGATGCGGAGATAGGTCGACATCAAGACCTCCGTTTCGGTTCCACCGATGAATGCGGTGGAAGCAGGGGACGCGAGCCGGGCACAGACCGTGCCGCCCCGGAACGACCTCACCTCCTTTGTACACGGTGAACGGCTTTTGCGGCGTGATGTTTCGCTTAGGAGGCTATTCCGATTAACTTGAACGATATGGGCGCGTGGGGTTACCGTGGCGAGAGCTGATAATTCCATTCGCCGTGGAAGTCGCAGCGCTCGATCGCGAGCGAGGTCATCTCCTCATCCGTGACCTTTCTGCCGGTCTCGTAGGTGCCATCATCCATCTCGGCCTGGATCGTCAGCCCCTGCTCCGTGCTGGTGGCGGCGATCAGTTCCACCACGGCCATGCGACTGAGCAGCGGCTGGCCACGCCAGTTCTCGGTGATGTGGCAGAACATGCGATGCTCGATCTTGTTCCACTTGCT
>JARGGE010000086.1 GCA_029210865.1 Trueperaceae bacterium | reverse complement strand
TGATCATGGACGCTATCGTTATTCAGATTCTCAATGGCTTGGACAAAGGCGGAGCCTACGCGCTGATCGCCCTGGGTCTGACGCTTGCTTTCGGCACGCTTGGCATCGTCAACTTCGCGCACGGCGAGTTCTTCATGGTCGGGGCCTTCCTGACCTACCAGCTCTTCGTCTCGTTCGGCATCGACCCGGTGTTCTCGCTGCTCCTCGTGGCCCCGGCGCTCGCGGCGATCGGCGCGCTGCTCTACACGAGCACCATCCGCTTCGTCCTCAAGGCCCCGGAGCTGAACCAGATGCTCTTGACCTTCGGCATCGGCATCGTCCTGCAGAACCTGGCGCTGCTCGTCTGGGGCGGCGACCCGCGCACCATCGCCGGGATCACCTACCGCTCGATCGGCTACCAGTTCGGCGGCATCTCGGTCGGGCTGGTGCCGCTCGCCAGCTTCGTCGTCTCGCTGGCGCTGGTGCTCGGCCTCTACTGGATGCTGGCGCGCACCCCGATCGGGCGCGCCATGCGCGCGGTCGCGCAGAACCGCACCGGCGCCTCGCTCGTCGGCCTCGAGGTCGACCGCGTCTACCTCGCCGCCTTCGCGCTGTCGGCGCTGCTCGCAGGCATCGGCGGGGTGATGATCGCGGCGATCCAGTCGCCCACCCCCACCATCGGCCTGGCCTTCACGCTCAAGGCCTTCTCGATCGTCGTGGTCGCCGGCCTCGGCAACGTGCGCGGGGTGCTCGCGGCCTCGCTGCTGGTGGCGCTCGCGGAATCGTTCGTGGCCACGCTGGTGCCGAACGGCGACACGCTGCGCAACCTCGTCTTCTTCGCGATCATCTTCGCGGTGCTCGTCTGGCGTTCACGGAGGGCGGCATGAAGCGCCGCACGGTCCCGTGGGATTTGGTGCTGGTCGCGCTCGTCGCGGTCGCCGCCTGGTTCGTCCCGGAGGCCATGAAGGCGCTCTTCGGCCGCGCCTCGATCAGCTACCTCTCGCTCGTCATCAACGCGCTCTCGCTCGCGGTGCTGGCGCTCTCGTGGGACATGCTCGCCCGCACCGGTCAGCTGTCGCTCGCGCACGCGGCCTTCTACGGGCTGGGCGCCTACACGACGGCGCTGCTGCTCAAGCACCTCGCCTGGCCGATCTGGATCGGCATCCCGCTCGGCGGCGTCGTCGCGGTGGGCTTCGCCGTGCTGCTCGGGTCGCTCACGCTGCGGCTGCGCGCGATCTACTTCGCGATCGCCACGCTGGCGTTCGCCGAGGTGCTCAAGTCGCTGGTCCACAACCTCCCGACCGAGTTCGCCGGCGGCAACGCCGGGATGAACGTGGCGCCGCTGTTCCGCCCGCAGTTCGTCGCCGGGCAGATGGAGCGCTGGGAGGTCGCCTTCCTGCGCAACGAGGCCTACTTCTACGTCTACGCCGGGCTGCTCGTCGCCACCGTGCTCGCCTCGATCGTGCTGCAGCGCTCGCGGTTGCGCCACGCCTTCATCGCGATCCGCACCAACGAGGACGTCGCCGGGGTGATGGGCGTGCGCCCGGCGCGCGTCAAGCTGCTCGCCTTCGCGGTCAGCTCGCTGTTCGTGGGGATGCTCGGGGCGGTCGAGGCGCACCGCGTGGGCTCGGTGCTCCCCGACCAGTCCTTCGCGGTGGCGACCACCGTGCTGGCGCTCGTCACGCCCATCTTCGGCGGCCTCTACACGACCCTCGGGCCGATCGTGGGGGCGATCGGGCTCTCCAGCGTCCAGGAGCTCTTGAAGCGATCGCTGAGCGAGGGCTACCTGATCGGCTACGGACTCGTGCTGGTGCTGTCGATCCTCTTCATGCCGCGCGGCGTGGTCGGCGTGATCGGCCGCGCGCTGCGGCGCAGGCGCACGAACGCCCAGCGACGCGCGATCGCGATGGCCGGCGGCGGCGCGCCGGACGAAGGCGCGAGCGAGCCCGGCGCGCCCCCCGAACCCCCCGCCCGCCCCGGAGGCACCGCGTGACCCCGCTGCTGCGCGCCATCGGGCTGACCAAGCGCTTCGGCGGCTTGGCGGCCGTCGAAGACGTCTCGTTCGACGTCGCCCCCGGCGAGATCTTCGCGATCATCGGACCGAACGGCGCCGGCAAGACCACCGTCCTCAACCTGCTGTCGGGGCTGCTCGCCCCCACGAGCGGCCGGCTCGAGCTCGACGGCCACGACCTCACCACGCGCTCGACCGCCGAGCGGTGCCACGCCGGCCTCGGCCGCGCCTTCCAGGTGGTGCAGCCCTTTCCCGAGATGACGGTGCGCGACAACGTGCTCGTGGGCGCGCTCTTCGGTCACCCGGGCGTGCCCCGCGCCGAGGCCGAACGGCGCGCCGACGAGGCCCTCGAGCGGACCGGGTTGACCGCGCTCGCCGACGTCGACGCCGAGGAGCTGACGCTCATGCAGGAGAAGCGCCTCGAGATCGCCCGCGCGCTCGCCACCCAGCCCCGCGTGCTGCTGCTCGACGAGGTGATGGCGGGCCTGCGCCCCGCCGAGGCCCGCGACGCGGTGCAGCTGGTGAAGGGCGTGCGCGACGGCGGCGTCACGGTGGTCTTCATCGAGCACGTCATGCCGGTGGTGCGCGACCTGGCCGACCGGGTCCTGGTGATGGACCACGGCCAGGTGCTCACCGAGGGCCCCTACGCCGAGGTGGTGCAGGACCCGCGGGTGATCGAGGCCTACCTCGGGAAGGAGGGCGCGTGACCGAACCGGCGCTCGTCGTGCGCGGCCTGGAGGCCGGCTACGGGAAGATCCAGGTGCTGTGGGGCGTCGACCTCGAGGTCGCGGCCGGCAGCTTCCTGGCCGTGATCGGCGCCAACGGCGCCGGCAAGACCACGCTGCTGCGCGCGCTCACCGGGTTGATCCCGGTACGCCGCGGCGAGGTGCACGCGCTCGGCCGCCCGCTCCGGGGGTTGAGCGCCGCGCAGATCGTGCGCGGCCGGGTCGGCCACGTGCCCGAGGGGCGCCAGCTGTTCCCGCTCATGACCGTCCGCGAGAACCTCGACGCCGGCGCCGACTACCTGCCGGCGGCGCGCCCGCGCGCCGAGCGCAACCGCGCGCTCGTGTACGAGCTGTTCCCGCGCTTGCGCGAGCGCGAGGGCCAGATCGCGGGCACCCTGTCGGGGGGCGAACGCCAGATGGTGGCGATCGGCCGCGCGCTCATGTCCGACCCCAAGCTGCTGCTCGTCGACGAGCCCTCGCTGGGGCTGTCGCCGGCGCTCGCGTCGGACGTCTTCACGGCCCTCGGGCAGATCGCCAGCGAGGGCGTGACCGTGGTGCTGGTCGAGCAGAACGTGCAGCGCTCGCTGCAGCTCGCCGACCAGGCGGTCGTCCTCGAGCACGGCGCCGTGCGCCAGCGCGGCACGGGCGCCGAACTGCTCGCCGACCCAGCGGTGCGGGCGGCCTACCTGTCGCTCTGAGGCGGGCGCCGCCCGCCGTGGCTACATCCCGGGCCCGCCCCCGATGTACCCCTGCAGCTGCTCGATCTCGAAGGCCTGGTCGGCGATGATCGTCGCGACCAGGTCGCCGATCGAGACCACCCCCACCACCCGGTCGCCCGCGAGCACGGGGAGGTGGCGGAAGCGGCCGTCGGTCATCCGCTGCATGCAATCGGCGACAGTGTGCTCGGGCGACACCGTGACCACGTCGCGGGTCATGACGTCGCGGACGCGCGCGTCGCGCGAGGCCAAGCCCTTCAGGATCACCTTGCGCGCGTAGTCGCGCTCCGAGAGCATCCCGGCCAGACGTCCGTCCTCCAGGACGACGAGGGCGCCGACGTTGCGCTCCGCCATCACCTCGAGGGCGCGGTAGACGGTGTCGTCGGGTGCGACGGACCACACCGATCCCGACGACGCCTTGCTCGACAACAGCTGCTCGACCCGTTTGCTGCTCACGGTGCCCCCTTCGTCGCCGCCTCGCACGGCGTGGTGATGCGGAAGATGAAGGGCATCCTAGGCCGGCGCGGGCCATCGCGGCGCTTGTGTACTCGTGAAGCGTCAGCGGGACCAGGTCGTCGGGGACACGAGTGGGCTCACGCCACCGCGGCCGGCGCCGTCACCCGCTCCGCCAAGCGCCGCACGATCGGCACCAGCGCCACGCAGATCGCCAGGCCGATCGCCAGCTTCCAGGCCACGTCCGCGAGGCTGGCCCCCTGCTGGCCGATCTGGACGATCGGATCGAGCAGCCAGTAGGTCGGGAACAGGTAGGCGATCCAAGCCGGCCATTCCGGGAAGACGTACCAGAGCGCCGGCGCGAAGACCAGGATGCTCAGCGTCTTGACGAGCGCGAACAGCACCTTGGTGTCGGGTGCGGCGATGCCGTACAGGAGCCCGATCAGGGCCGACATCACGGCACCCAGCGCGAGCGCCACCAAGAGCCCCAGGGGCTGCCCCAGCAGGGCTCCGTTGAGCGCCATCGTGACCAGGGCCATCGCGGCCGCGAGCGTGCCGCCGAACAGGCCCTTGGCCCAGAGCACGTCGGCCATCGTGAGCGGCGAAGCCAGCAGCGCGTCGAGGGTGCGCTTCTCGCGCTCCTCGGTGAAGCTGAAGGAGGTCACGAAGACGCCGGCGGCGAACAGCGCGTAGAGCACGATGAACGGCACGAGCCGCTCCTGGAGCGGGACGCCGTCGCCGCCGGGGGCGACGACCTCGACGCTCACGTTCGGCGCCCGCCCCTCGACGCCGCGCAGCAGGTCGATCGTCGCGATCGCGACGAGCACCCGGTCGTTGGCGCGGCTCTCGCCCGCCACGTACAGCGTGAGCGGTGGCCGCTCGCCGGCGCGCAGCGCGGCGTCGAAACCCGCGGTCAGGACCAGCCCCGCGTCCAGGTCGTGGTCGGTGACCAGGCGCTGCAGCGTCTCGACGTCGACCACGCGCGAGGTGCGCAGGTCGTCGAGCTCGAGCGCGGCGGCCGTCACGGCGGAGTCGCCCGTGTCGACGATCCCGAGCCGCGGCGGGCGCTCGAAGAGGTTGCCGAAGACGCCCTGGACGAGCAGCGTGATGAGCACGGGCATGACCACGGCGAACAGCAGGATCGGCGACCGCGGCCCCAGGGCCAGGTCCTTGCGCCAGAGGCCGAGCACACGGCGGAGGTTCACGTCTGCACCAGCTTCCTGCCCAGCGCCCACCAGCCGAGCATGAACACGACCACCACCCAGCCGGCGGCAGCCAAGAGCGGACCCGCCAGGTCGGCGAAACCGAGCCCGTACACCGACGAGCCCACCATCGCCTCGACCAGGCCGTAACTCGGGATCACCTGCACCCACGCCGCGGCGCTGCCCGGGAACAGGACGCCGATGGCGGGGACCATCAGCACGAGCAGGAAGCCCATCCCGTAGAAGAGCGTGCCGATGAAGTCGTGGCCGGCGGCGCCGGTGAGCATGCCGATGCCCGCCATCATCATCGCGCCCAACAGCACGGCCACCAGCAGGACCGGCCACGTGGGCCCGAAGGCGCGCGTGGCGACGAGCAGGATCAGCGCCTGCGAGAAGGCCAAGAGCGTCCCCACCAAGCCCTTGGCCACGAGCACGTCGACGGTGCGCGCCGGCGTGGCGAGCAGGGCGCTCGCGGTCCGCTGGCTCACCTCGACCGAGACCAGCGACGCGAGGGCCAACGACTCGGTGAGCAGCACGACGAAGGCCATGAGCGGGCGCATCCGCTCGCGCGCGGCGATCTGCTCCCCGGTGCGGTCGGTGCCCAGCACGATCACGTCGTCGCTGGTCAAGGCCACCGGCAGCGGCGCCCCGGCGGCGGTCGCGGCGACCTCGCGCACCGCCGTCGCCATCACCCCGCGCACCTCGTCGGGCACGTTGATGCCCACGTAGACGGTCGCGGTCGCGGGCTGGCCCAGCCGCGCGCGGAGCAGCAGGTCGAGCGGCAGCGAGATCCCCACCAGCGGCCGCTCGAGCCCCTCGGGCACGGCGTCCGCGTCGGCGACCGCCGCCGCCATGGCCTCGACGTCGGCGAAGGGCACCACGGTGAGCGCCGGGTCGTCCTGAGCGACGCCCATCGCGAGCTTGAGGGCGGCCGCCATGGCCGGCGGGTGCACGCCCACCACCAGCGTCTCGTCCACCCGCGGGGGCATGAGCCAGTAGATGCCGACGAAGATCAGCAGCGCGAACGGCGTCAGGATCATCCACAGCCGGTCGCGGCCGAAGGTCGTCAGGTCCTTGCGCACGATGGCGGCCACGATCCCCGCCCGCGACGGTGCGTGGGTGGGCGCGCCCCGCGCGAAGAACTCGCGCGTGCGCCGGGTGGTCACGCCAGCCCCCGCCCGGTCATGCCGAGGAAGACGTCCTCGAGCGTGGCCTCGGCGGTGTGGATGGTGACCACGTCGCCGCCATCGACGAGCGCCTGGATGCGCGCGCCGGCCTGGGCGTCGTCGAGGGGCACCGACTCCTCGCGGATGCCCTCGCCATCGCGCACCCGCACCTTCACCAGGCGCTGGCCGTGCGCCAGCTTGAGGTTCTCGGGCGTGTCGAGCGCGTGCACGGTGCCCGCGTTCAGGAAGGCGACGCGGTGCGACAGCTCGTCGGCCTCGTGCATGTCGTGGGTGGTGAGCAGCACCGCGTTGCCGGCGGCCACCCGCGCCCGGATCACGTCGCGCACCGCCTCCGCCGACACCGGGTCGAGCCCGTCGGTGGGCTCGTCCAGAAGGAGCACGTCGGGGTCGTGGACGAGCGCCCGCGCGATCATCAGGCGCTGGCGCATCCCCTTGGAGTACCCGGCGACGCGGTCGCGGCCGCGCGCGGCCAGCCCCACCTGGTCGAGCAGCGAGCGGATGTGCGCGTCCGGATGCGCGACCCCGTAGAGGCGCGCGAAGAAGCGCAGGTTCTCCTCGGCAGTCATCATCGGGTAGAGGTTCTTCTCCTCGAAGCTCACCCCCACCCGGCCCATCACCTGGGAGCGCTCCTTGTGGACGTCGCGCCCGAGCACCCGGACCTCGCCGGCGCTGGGCTTGAGTTGGCCCGTGAGCATGCGGATGGTCGTCGACTTGCCGGCGCCGTTCGGCCCCAGGAAGCCGAGCACCTCGCCGGGCGCCACCTGGAACGAGACGCCCTTGACGACCTCGTTGGCGCCGTACGCGAAGCGCGCGCCGTCGACCTCGATCGCGGGTGCGGCCATGTACCCCTCCTGATCCGACCCTCACGCTACACCGCGTCCACGCGCACCGCAGGGACGGCGGTCGCGCCGCGAACGCCGCCGCCGACCCGTAGATTGGGGCATGGAGTTCGCCGCCACCTACACCACCGTCGACGCCCACACCGGCGGCGAGCCGCTTCGCATCGTGACCGGCGGCGTCCCGCGCCTCCCGGGCGCCACCATCCTGGCCAAGCGCCGCTGGGCCAAGGAGCACCTCGACCACGTGCGCCGGGCGCTGATCCTCGAGCCGCGCGGCCACGCCGACATGTACGGCGCGTACGTCACGGAGCCCACGACGGCCGGCGCCGACCTCGGCGTGATCTTCATGCACAACGAGGGCTATAGCGACATGTGCGGCCACGGCATCGTCGCGCTCGCGAGCGTAGCGGTGGCGCAGGGGCTGGTGGCGCGCCAGGTGCCCGAGACGCGCGTCGGCATCGACGCGCCGGCCGGCTTCATCGAGGCCTTCGTGCAGTGGGACGGCCACCGCGTGGGCGAGGTGCGCTTCCGCAACGTGCCCTCGTTCCTCCACACCCGCGACCTGGTCGTGCGCACGCCCTCGTTCGGCGACGTGACCGTCGACGTCGCCTTCGGCGGCGCCTTCTACGCTTACCTCGACGCCGCCCAGGTGGATCTGGAGGTGACCCCCGAGCACCTGCGCGACCTGGTGCAGGCGGGGCACGAGATCAAGCACGCGACGATGGCCGCCGCCGAGATCGTCCACCCCATCGAGCCCGAGCTACGCGGCATCTACGGCACCATCCTCGCCGGGCCGCCCGCCACCGCCGCGGGCACCCAACGCAACGTCTGCGTCTTCGCCGACCGCGAGGTCGACCGCTCCCCCACCGGCACCGGCACCGCCGGCCGGGTGGCGCAGCTGGTCGCCCGCGGGCGGCTGCGGATGGGCGAGGCGATCGTCAACGAGTCGATCGTGGGCTCGGCGTTCGACGGTCGCGCGCTCGAGCGCACGACGGTCGGGCCGTACGAGGCCGTGGTGCCCGAGGTGACCGGCCGCGCGGCGATCGTCGGTTTCGCCACCTGGGTCGTCGACCCCGACGACGCGCTGGGCGCCGGGTTCTTCTTGCGGTGAACGGCGAGCAACGGCCGCACCGGCCGCGCCGACCGCGCCCGTGGGCTAGCATCGCCGAGCCATGGACCTCGCCGACCTCACCCTGACGCAGGAACCCTACGGGACGCCGGCGCGGCTGCAGGCGCGCATCGCGGTGCACGCCTTCGGGCGGCACGACGCCGAGGACTTCCACGCCTGGGTGTGGCGGCGGGCGGGCCTGCCGGCGTCGCTGCCCGAGGACGCCGCCGTCCTCGAGGTCGGCGTCGGCACCGCCCGCATGTGGGCCACCATGGCCGGCCGGATCCCGGCGGGCTGGCGGTTGACGCTCAGCGACCGCTCGCCAGGCATGATGGCCGCCGCGCGGGCCGCGCTCGACGCGCTGGGGCGCCAGGCGACCTGCCTGGTGGCCGACGCCGACGCGCTGCCGTTCGACGACGGCGCCTTCGACCTGGTCTTCGCGAACCACATGCTCTACCACGTGCCCGACTTGCCGCGCGCGGTCGCGGAGCTGCGGCGCGTGCTGCGGCCGGGCGGACGCCTCGTGGCCGCCACGAACGGGGACGCCCACCTGCAGGAGCTGGCCGAGGCGCTGCGCGACCTGCGCGCCGCTGGACCCGACGTGCGGGTGGACCTGCCGCACCGGCTGTCGTTCACGCTCGAGAACGGCGCCGCGACGCTGCGCGCGGCGTTCGACGACGTCGAGCGCCACGACCGCGAGGACGAGCTGCTGCTGGACGACGCCGAGCTGATCGTGCGCTACCTGCTGTCGATGACCTACGCGCCGGACACGGCGACGGCGCGCGCGCTGACCGGTCGTGCCCGGGCGCTCGTCGCGGCGCGGCTGGTCGCGGGCCCGATGCGGGTGCGCCGGGTGAGCGGCGTCTTCGTCGCGTCCTGACGAGGAACGCGGACCCGCGCGCTCGTCGCGCGACCGCGCCGGGGCCCCGAGCCGAGGGGCCGACGGTGCTCGCGGCCGGCGTGCCGACCCGCGGCCGTCAACCCCTTGACCCACGCTCGCCGCCACCCGCGTCAGAGTGGCGCAGCGCGGCCTCGGACG
>JARGGE010000085.1 GCA_029210865.1 Trueperaceae bacterium | reverse complement strand
GAAACCCACCAGCGCATCGATCGACGGGTCGCGCTCGAGCAGCTCGCGGGCGATCCGGGTGCCCCCCTCGACGGTCGGGGGTCCGTGGACGACGAGGTCCGGCACCAGCTCGAGGCCGCGCTCGCGCGCTTCGCGGTCGAAGCCGAGCAGCCGCTCGCGGCCCGCGTGCGAGTCGCTCGGACCGGCGAGGACCGCGAGCCGGCGGCAACCGATGGCGGCCAGGTGGCGCAGGAGCATCCGCGCGCCATGCTCGTGGTCGATGCGCACCGAGCCGGCAGCGTCGGGGCGGGTGCGGCGGTTGACGACCACCGCCGCGGGGTGGCGGCGCAGCAGGGCGTCGAGGCGCTCGTCGTCGAGGCGCGGGCTGCAGGCGATGACGCCCTCGACGCGGCGGTCCTCGAAGGCCTCGAGGGCGGCGACCTCGCGGTCGACGTCCTCGATGACGTTCGTGAGCAGCAGGATGTAGCCGCGGCGGATGGCGACGTCCTCGGCCCCGCGCACGATCTCGGGGAAGTACGGGTTGGTGACGTCGGGGACGAGCAGGCCGATGGTGCGCGAGCGCTCGACCTTGAGGCCGCGGGCGACGATGTTGGGCCGGTAGCCGAGCGCCGCGACGGCGGCGCGCACGCGCTCGCGGGTGCCCTGGCCGACGCCCGGGCGGTCGTTCACGACGCGCGAGACGGTCATCACGGACACGCCCACGTGGGTCGCGACGTCGGCGAGCGTGGTCCGTGCGGTGTGGTCGGCTCCTGGCACCGGCGCCCCCTCCCGCGCGGTCGCCGGGTCGGACGACCCGGCGGACCCTGGCGCGTTATCGATAACGGTGAGTCTAAGTCAAACCTCGGCGGGAGGGAAGGGGGGCGCCGCGGCGGCGTCCCGGCGGCGCTCGAGGGCCTCGGTGAGCCCCTGCAGGTAGGCGAGTCCGATCGCGCGATCGAAGAGCCCGTAGCCCGGGATGGCGGTCTCGCCCCAGAGCATGCGCCCGTGGTCGGGGCGCAGCGGCACGTCGACGTCGGCGTCGACGAGCGCCGCGAGCACGCCGCCCAGATCGACGTCGCCTGCCCCGCGCAGGTGGGCCGTCTCGTGGAAGTCGCGCGGGCCGGTGCGGCGCACGTTGCGGGCGTGGACGAAGGCGACCCGCGGCGCGAAGGCCGTCGCCATGGCGACGAGGTCGTTGTCGGCGCGGACGCCCAGCGCACCCGTGCAGAAGGTCAGCGCGTTCGCCGGGCTGGCGACCGCGTCGAGGACGCGCTGGATCCCCGCGGCGTCGCTCACGATGCGCGGCAGCCCGAAGATCGACCACGGCGGGTCGTCGGGGTGGATCGCGAGCCGCACCCCCAGCGCCTCGGCGACCGGCACCACGTCGCGCAGGAAGGCGGTCAGGTGCTCGAGCAGGCGCGCCTCGTCGACGTCGGCGTAGCGCTCGAGCGCGGCGCGCAGCTCCGCCGGCGTGTACCCCTGCGCCCAGGCTTCCAGGCGCGGCAGCCCGGCCGTCAGGTCGATGCGCTGGAGCGTCGCCTCGTCGTAGGCCATCGCGTTCGAGCCGTCGCCGAGCGGCATGGCGAAGTCGGTGCGCATCCAGTCGAGCACCGGCATGAAGTTGTAGCAGACGGTGGTCACGCCCGCCTCGGCGACCGCGTGCAGGCTCTCGGCCCAGGCGGCGACGTGGTCGTCGCGCTCGGGGCCGCCGGTCTTGATCGCCTCGCTCACCGGGATGCTCTCGACCACGCGCCAGCGGAGCCCGTGCGCCTCGACGCGGGCCGCGTGCGCCGCGACCTGCGCGCGGGTCCACGGGGTGCCCGCGGGCACGTCGGTGAGGGCGGTGACGACGCCGTCGAGCCCGGGCACCTGGCGCAGGTGGGCGAGCGGGACGGGGTCGTGCGGGCCGAACCAACGCAGCGTCCACTTCATGTCGGGGCCTCCGGGACACGGGGGTGCGCCCCGGCGTCGGCGGGCATGATGGACCGCATGGACCCCTTCGCGACCGCGCCCGCATCGACCGACCCGACCCGAGACCCCGCCACCGCCCGGTGCGCCACGTCCGCGCGCCCCACCGACGTGCGCCGGGGTGCCGCGTGATGCGTGCCGCGGGGGCCTCGCGCGCCGCGCTGGCCGACTTCTACCTGGACCACCTGGAGCATGCCATCCTTCCCTTCTGGTTCGAGCGCGCCGTCGACGCCGAGCGCGGCGGGGTCTTCACGTGCCTGGAGAACGAGACCGGGCGCCGGGTGAGCGACGACAAGTTCGTCTGGTCGCAGGCGCGGTGGGCGTGGACGCTGGCGCACGCGGCGCGCCTCGCCGACCGCGGGTTGCTGCGGGTCGACCCCGAGCCGCTGCGCGCCCACGCGCGCCGCACCGCCGACTTCCTGCTCGAGCACGCCTACCTGCCGAACGGCTCGGTCGCCTACCTGCTGGCCGCCGACGGTACCAAGAAGGAGTTCCTCCCGGGCAAGGGCCACGACCTGAGCTTCTTCGGCGACGGCTTCGCGATCCTAGCGCTCGCCGGCGTCGCCCGCGCCACCGGCGAGGGCGCGTACCTGGCGAAGGCGCTGGCCAGCTACGACGGGCTGCGCGCGCGCTTGGCCGCGGGCACCGTCCGCAGCGAGCCCTATCCGCTGCCGCCCGGTAGCCGCGCCCACGCCTGGCCGATGATCATGCTCAACGTCGCCCAGGAGCTCGAGCGCGCCGCGCGGGCGATGGGGCACGCCCGCGAAGGCGACCTGGCCCGCGACGCGCTCGCCGACATGGACGCGGTGCTCGATGGCTTCGTGCGCCCCGACGGGCTGGTCCAGGAGGTCGTCTGGCCGGCCGCGCCCGACACGCTGCTGGCGCGCCACGCGACCCCCGGCCACGCGATCGAGTCGATGTGGTTCGTGTTGGAGCAGGCGCTGACGCACGGGCGCGCGGACGCCGTGGCGACCGCCGTGCGGGTGCTGCGGGCCTCGTACGAGGCGGGTTGGGACCGCGAGTACGGCGGGCTGTTCCGCTACGTGGTGCCCGGCCCCGACGGTCCGGCGCCGCAGGGGCCCGCGGACGGCCCCTTCGAGCAGTTGATCCTCGACAGCTGGGACACCAAGATCTGGTGGCCGCACTCCGAGACGCTCTACGCGGCGCTGCTCGCGGAGGCCGCCACCGGCGACGCCTCGCTGCGCGCGCTGCACGACGAGGTCCACGCCTACACCTTCGCGACCTTCCCCAACCCCGACCCCGCGGTGGGGGAGTGGATCGCCATCCGCGACCGTCAGGGGCGACCGATCTCGAAGGTGGTGGGGCTGCCGGTGAAGGACCCGTACCACGTGACCCGCAACCTGCTGCTGCTCGTCGAGCTTCTGCGCGAGGGGGTCGAGGCGCGCACCCGCCTTGCCTGACGCGCGCACCGCGCGACGCACTGCAATCGGGTCCGTTCACGTTAACGCTAACGTTCGCGCGGACGGCGTCGCGCGGTAGCGAGGACCCCCCACCGGAGCGCCCCGCCAGGACGGTGAACGCGCGCCGGTGGCGCCTTGGCGCATGCGAGACCGCCGTCCCCGGCGGCACTCCTTGACCGGGCTTCGCGGGGCGTGCTACCTTCCGAGGTAGATCGAAACTCGTTATCGCTAACGTTGCATGGTCCCGAAGGGACCCGCCAGCGCAGCGACTCGTCCGATGGGTACGCCGGGACTTCGGCGCGTGGGATGGCCCGCAGGGTCGCACCGCCGTCGAGGCTCCGTCCGTCCGAAGCCCTTCCCCGAAAGGAGCTCGCATGAACCAGATCACGACGCCGCTCAGGACGCAGCCCGCCGGACGCCGATGGTGGGTGGTCGCGGTCGCCGCGCTGCTCGCGCTCGGCACCACGGCGTTCGCGCAGCCCTACAACGAAGCCCCCATGCTCGCGGAGATGGTCGCGGCCGGTGAGCTCCCGCCGGTCGGGGAGCGCCTCCCGGAGAACCCGCTGGTCGTCCAGGTGGTCGACGAGATCGGCCAGTACGGCGGCGTGCTGCGGCGCGCCTTCACCGGTCCGGCCGACTCGAACAACTACGTCCGCGTGGTCTACGACAGCCTCGTGCGCTTCGACACCACGGGTGGCGAGATCGTCCCCCACATCGTCGCATCGTGGGAGAACTCCGACGACTTCCACCAGTGGACGCTCTACCTGCGCCCCGGGGCCAAGTGGTCCGACGGCGCGCCGTTCACGGCCGACGCGATCACCTTCTGGTTCGACCACACGGTGCGCAACGCCGACCTGACGCCCTCCGTGCCCACCTGGCTCGCGAACAGCGACGGCAGCCTGGCGAACCTCGTGCGCGTCGACGACTACACGGTGCGCTTCGAGTTCGACTTCCCGAACACGCTCTTCCTCACCGAGCTGACCTTCCGCGACGGCGGCGACCGCACGCTGGCCGCCTTCCAGCCGGGCCACTACCTGCAGCAGTTCCACCCCGACTTCGCCGACGCGGCCGAGCTCGACCGCATGGTCGCCGAGGCCGGCTACACCACGTGGACGCAGCTGTTCATGGACAAGGCGCTGCCGATCTCGAACCCCGAGCGCCCCTCGATGGCCGCCTGGGTGCCCTTCGAGTCGACCGTCTCCGACCCGATCTTCACCATCCGCCGCAACCCGTACTACATCGGCGTCGACCCCGAGGGCAACCAGCTCCCGTACATCGACGATGTGCAGTTCCGCTTCTTCGCCGACCCGCAGTCGCTGAACTTCGCGGCCGTCGCCGGCGAGTTCGACTTCCAGGCCCGCCACATCCAGATGCCCAACTACCCCGTGCTCGTCGAGAACGCCGAGCGCTCGGGCTACCGCGTCATCACCTGGCCGACCTTCGGTGGCAGCGACGCCGCTGTCTGGGTCAACCAGCAGTACACGATCAACCCCGAGCTGGGCGCGCTGCTGGCCAACCGCGACTTCCGCATCGCCCTCTCGATCGGCATCGACCGCGACGAGATCCGCGAATCGGCCTTCCTGGGCCTCGGCGAGATCCGTCAGCCCGTCCCGGCCCCCTGGCACCCCTACTACCCGGGTGACGAGGCCGCGACCCGCAACACCGAGCTCGACGTCGCCCGCGCCAACGAGATCCTCGACGGCCTCGGCCTCGCCCGCGGCGCCGACGGCAAGCGCACGCTCCCGAGCGGCGCCCCGCTGCGCCTCGAGATCTCGGTCGTCCCCGCCTTCGGCCCCTGGCCGGACGTGGCGCAGCTCGTCGCCTCGAACTGGGACGCCCTCGGCCTGACCACCGACGTCCAGGTCCGCGAGCGCACCGCGCACTTCACGATGCGCGACAGCAACGAGCTGATCATGGAGATCTGGAACGACGACACCACGGCGTTCCCCTTCACCGGCAACCCGAAGGTCGACCCCCGCTCCGACCCGGCCACGATCTTCGCGGTCGAGACCCGCACCTGGTACGCCACGGGCGGCGAGCGCGGCATCGAGCCCACGGGCAGCATCAAGCGCATCGTCGACATCATCGAAGAGGCCAAGACCGTGGGCGTCGAGCAGCAGATCGCCCTCGCCCAGGAGCTCTTCACCATCACCTCGACCGAGCTCTACGGCATCGGCACCGTCGGCCTGACCCCCATGATCCAGGGCGTCGTGGTCGTCAACGAGGACCTCAAGAACGTCCCGCTCGTGGTGGCCAACGACTGGCCGCTGCGCACGCCGGGCGACGCGCGGCCCGAGCAGTTCTTCTTCGACCGCCGCTGAGGCATCGCCACCTGGGGGTCGGGATCCAATGGATCCCGACCCCCAGGCCTTCGCTTCTCCCGCCCGCCCACGCACGAGCGTGGCCCGCCCGTACGGAGGGACCGAGCCCCACCCCTGCCGGCGGTGCGCCGTGACGGAGTCCGGATGCACTGGTTCATCCTCAAACGCCTGCTCGTCGTCCCCTTCATGCTCTTTATCTTCTCGATCATCTCGTTCGTGCTCATCCAGGCGCCGCCTGGCGATTTCCTCACCAGCTACATCGCCGAGCTCACCCAGGGCGGCTCCTCGGTCGACCAGGCGCAGATCGACGCGCTGCGGCAGACCTACGGCCTCGACCGACCGATGGTGGAGCAGTACTTCACCTGGATCGGTCGCATGCTCCAGGGCGACCTGGGCGTCTCGCTCGAATGGAACCGCGCCAACTCCGAGCTGATCGGCGAGCGCCTGCTGCTCACCCTGCTGCTGACCACCTTCTCGCTGCTCTTCACGTGGGCGGTCGCGATCCCGATCGGGATCATCTCGGCCACCCGCAAGTACTCGCTCGTCGACTACGTCTTCACGGTGCTCAACTACATCGGCCTGGCCACCCCCAACTTCTTGCTGGCGCTGGTGCTCATGTGGATCGCCTTCGACCGCTTCGGGCTCTCGGTCACCGGGCTCTTCTCGCCCGAGTTCGCGCAGGCGCCCTGGAGCTGGGCGCGCGTCGCCGACCTCATGAGCCACATCTGGCTGCCGATGATCGTGCTCGGCGTGGCCGGCACCGCGCAGATCGCGCGCGTGGTGCGCGCCAACCTGCTCGACGAGCTGGGCAAGCCCTACTCCGAGATGGCGCGGGCCAAGGGCCTGCCCGAGTGGAAGCTCGTCCTCAAGTACCCGACCCGCGTCGCGATCGCCCCGGTGGTCAGCACGCTCGGCTGGTACTTCCCGCAGCTGCTCTCGGGCGGCGTCGTCGTGTCGGTCGTCATGAGCCTGCCGACCATCGGCCCGCTCCTGCTGCGCGCGCTCGTCGGGCAGGACATGTACCTCGCGGGCGTCATCATCCTGCTGTTCTCCGTCCTCACCGTGATCGGCACGCTCGTCAGCGACATCCTGCTGGCCGTGCTCGACCCGCGCATCCGAATGGACGGTGCCTGAGGTGGCCGCGAACGTGCCCGACCTCGACGCCCCCGACGTCGTCACCAAGGGCGGCGCCAGCGCCGTCTACGTCGCCCCCGCCTGGAAGCTCACCTGGTGGCGCTTCCGCAAGCACAAGCTGGCGCTCGTCAGTCTCTGGGTGGTCGTCTTGATCACCGCGATCGCTGCGATGCCCGAGTTCTTCGCCACCCAGGACCCCAACACCACCAGCGCGCGCCACGCCTTCATCCCCCCGCAGACGATCCAGTTCGTCCACGAGGGCCGGCCCGCGATGCCCTTCGCCTACGGCGTCGTGGGGCAGCGCGATCCGCGCACGCTGCGGATGGAGTGGGCCATCGACACCGAGGTCCGCTACCCGGTTCGGCTCTTCGCGCGCGGCTTCGAGTACCGTCTCTTGGGGCTGATCCCCACCGACCGGCACCTGATCGGCTTCGCCGGCGCCTCCGGCACCGACATCCCCAACCTGTTGGGCACCGATCGCCTCGGGCGCGACCAGTGGTCGCGGCTCACCTACGGCACCCGCATCTCGCTCTCGATCGGGCTGGTCGCGGTGGCGCTGAGCACCGTCCTCGGGATCCTGCTGGGCGGCATCTCGGGCTACTTCGGTGGCCTGGTCGACAACGTCATCCAGCGGCTGATCGAGCTCTTGCAGGCGCTGCCGCCCATCCCCGTCTGGCTGGCGCTGTCGGCCGCGCTGCCGCGCACCTGGCCGGTCACCTGGGTCTACTTCGCGATCACCGTGATCCTGGCGCTGCTCGGCTGGACGCGCCTGGCGCGCGAGGTCCGCGGCCGCTTCCTGTCGCTGCGCGAGGAGGACTTCGTGCTGGCGGCGCGGCTGGTCGGCGCGAGCCGCGCGCGGGTCATCTTCTCGCACATGGTGCCGTCGTTCACCAGCCACATCATCGCCGCGACCACGCTGGCGATCCCGCTGATGATCCTCAACGAGACCTTCCTGAGCTTCCTCGGCCTCGGCATGCGCCCCCCCGCGATCAGCTGGGGCGTCATGCTGCAGGAGTCGCAGAACCTGCAGTCCGTCGTCAACGCACCCTGGCTCATGATCCCCGGCCTGTTCGTGATCGTGACGGTGCTCGCCCTCAACATCCTGGGAGACGGCTTGCGCGATGCAGCAGACCCCTACAGCTCCTGACGCCGGCGCGACCGCCCCGGACCCCGCCCGCCGCTTCGAGCGGGTCGGCGAGCCGATCCTGTCGATCCGCGGCCTCAAGACCCACTTCACGATGGACGAGGGCGTCGTGCGCGCCGTCGACGGCGTCAGCTTCGACCTGCACGCCGGCGAGGTCGTCGGCGTCGTCGGCGAGAGCGGCTGCGGGAAGAGCATCACCATGAAGTCGGTGCTGCGCCTGGTCCAGAAGCCGGGGCGCATCGTCGCCGGCGAGATCATCTACCGCCGCCCCGCCTCCGGCAAGCACAAGGCGCTCGAGGTCGACCTGGCCAAGCTCCCCGAGGCCGGACGCCGCATCCGCCAGATCCGCGGCGGCGACATCGCCCTCATCCCGCAGGAGCCGATGGCCTCGTTCAGCCCGCTGCACTCGATCGGTTCGCAGATCGTCGAGGCGATCCTGCTGCACCAGGACGTCAGCAAGCGCGAGGCCAAGGAGATCGCCATCGAGAAGCTGCGCGAGGTGGGGATGCCGAGCCCCGAGCAGCGCTTCGACGCCTACTCCTGGCAGCTCTCGGGCGGCCTGCGGCAGCGCGCGATCATCGCCATGGCGCTCTCGTGCAACCCGGCGATCCTGGTCGCCGACGAGCCGACCACCGCCATCGACGTCACCACCCAGGCGCAGGTGCTCGAGCTCTTGAAGCAGCTGCAGCGCGAGCACGGCTCCTCGATCGTCTTCATCACCCACGACCTGGGCGTCATCGCGCAGCTCGCCGACCACGTGGTGGTCATGTACCTCGGGCGCGTGATGGAGCAGGGGCCGGTGCACGACATCTTCCACCGTCCGCGCCACCCCTACACGCGCGCGCTCTTGCAGAGCGTGCCGAGCCTGCACGCCGAACCCCGCATCCAGCTGCCGACGGTCGCGGGCAGCATCCCGCACCCGTTGCAGCGGCCCACCGGCTGCCCCTTCCATCCGCGCTGCCCCGACGCCATGCCCGGCCGCTGCGACGTGGCCATGCCGGCGCTGTACGCGGCTCCGGGCGGCTCGCCCGTCGCCTGCTTCCTGCACCACGACCACGAGGAGGCCGACGATGGCTGACGCCTCGAGCGGACCCGCCACCGCTTTCCCCCACGACCCCAACCGCCCGCCGCTGCTCCGCGTCGAGGGGCTCAAGAAGCACTTCCCGATCAAGGGGGGCTTCCTCAAGCGCACGGTCGGCCAGGTCAAGGCCGTCGACGACGTCTCGTTCACCGTGCACGACGGTGAGATCCTCAGCCTGGTGGGCGAGAGCGGCTGCGGCAAGACCACCACCGCCCGCGCGATCCTGCGCGCGGTCGAGCCCACCGCCGGCAA
>JARGGE010000084.1 GCA_029210865.1 Trueperaceae bacterium | reverse complement strand
GCTCCAGAAAATCGCGCGACACCGAGGTGTTGATCAGGATGCCGATCTGCTTCGGATCGAGATCGGCCTTTTCCAGCGCCTTGCGCCCGGCCAGCGTGGCCGCGTCGGACGGCATCATGCCGTCGTCCCAGTAGCGCCGCTCCTCGAACGCCTCGATCGCGGCCCGCCACGCTTCGTCCACATCGGGCAGGATAGCGCTCCGGACGGGTCGGGAAGCGTGGCGTGGCGCCCCTCACGGGGTGCCGCGACCGCGGTAGGGTCGCGTCATGAGTGCCCCCCGTCGTGTGGTCGTCGCCGTCAGCGGCGGTTCCGGCCTGATCTACGCGCTCGACCTGCTGCGCGCCCTGACCCGCGTGCCCGACGTCGAGCGGCACCTGATCGTCACCGCCGGTGCCAAACTGGTGCTGCCCACCGAGCTCGACCTCGGCCTCCACGGGCTCGAGGCGCTCGCCGACGTCGTGCACAAGGACGCGGACCTCGGCGCGCCGATCGCGAGCGGCAGCTTCCGAGCGCACGGTATGGTGGTGGTGCCGTGCTCCGCCGGCACGCTCGCGAAGGTGGCGCAAGGCTTCACCGACAACCTCGTCTCGCGCACGGCCCACGTGTGCCTCAAGGAGCGGCGGCCGCTCGTCCTGACCGTCCGCGAGGCCCCCTACTCGCGCCCGATGCTCGCGAACATGCTCGCCGCGCACGACGCGGGCGCCGTCATCATGCCGGCCTCGCCCGGCTTCTACCAGCGGCCGCAAGGCATCGACGCGCTCGTGGGCGGCATCACGGCGCG
The DNA here is from genome assembly GCA_029210865.1 of Trueperaceae bacterium. GTDB lineage: Bacteria > Deinococcota > Deinococci > Deinococcales > Trueperaceae > JAABTL01. The sequence goes on along the minus strand of JARGGE010000084.1, from coordinate 8,533 downwards.
GACGCTCGACCTGCTGGGTTTCGAGCACCGCCACGCGCCCCGCTGGAAGGACGATGGCTGAGCGCGTCGCCGCGCTCGTGCCCGCCGCGGGGCAGGGGACGCGCCTGGGGCTCGGGCCCAAGGCCTTCGTACCGCTCGCCGGGCGACCGCTGCTCGTCTGGGCCGTCCGGGCGCTCGCGCCCTGGGTCGACGAGGTGGTCGTCGCGGTGCCCGAGGCGGCGCTGGGCGAGGCGGCAGCCTTGCTCGCGGGCGCGGCCGGAACGACGCCGGTCCGTTGCGTCGCCGGCGGGGCGACGCGTCAGGAGACGGTCGAGCGGCTCGCGCTCGCCACGGAGGCCGAGATCGTGCTGGTCCACGACGCGGCGCGCCCCTTCCTCGACGCGGCGATCGTGCGCGCGGCCACCGCGGCCGCGCGAAAGCACGGGGCCTGCAGCGTCGCGGTCGCCGTGACCGACACCCTCGTGCGCGCGAGCGACGGGGGCGCGGTCGACCGCTCCGCGCTCCTGGCGGTGCAGACGCCGCAGGGCTTCCGGCGCGAGCTGCTGCTGCGCGCCCATGCCCACGCGCGCGCGGCGGGCACCAGCGCGACCGACGACGCCGGCCTCGTACGCGCGCTCGGGGCCGAGGTCGCCTGGGTGCCCGGAAGCGCGCAGCTCTTCAAGGTGACCGGCCCCGACGACCTCGCGCTCGCGGAAGCGTGGGCCGGGACCCTCGCGGCGGCGGACGGCCGTGGCTGACCCCGGCGACCGGACGGCGACGGTGCGCGAGGCCGCCCCGGCGAAGCTCAACCTCGGCCTGCGCGTCGTGGCGCGGCGCGCGGACGGCTTCCACGAGCTCGACTCGCTGTTCGCGCACCTCGACCTGGCCGACGAACTGACCCTCGCCTGGGCCGATCGGGGTGGCGCCGTCGCACGGTCCGGGGGGGATCGCCTCGAGCGCGCCGCGGCCGGCGACCCCTGGTTGGACGCCCTCGACCTGCCGCTCGGTCCGGAGAACCTGGTGCGGCGCGCCTGGGCCGCGTACCGTGGCGCTTTCGGCGAGCTGCCGTCGGTGTGGGGTCGGTTGGCCAAGCGCGTGCCGTGGGGTGCGGGGTTGGGCGGCGGCTCCGCGGACGCCGCGGCCGCGCTTCGCGGCGTCGCGCGGTTGGCGTCCGGATCGGTCGACCTCGCGCCCCTCGCCGAGCAGCTCGGCTCCGACGTCCCGTTCTGCCTCGCCGGCCCAGCGCTCGCGCGCGTCGGCGGTCGCGGCGAGGTGCTGACGCCTGTCGACCTGCCGCCCCGGACCGTCGTGCTCGTGAACCCGGGCGTCGCGGTGGCCGCCGGCGACGCCTACCGATGGTGGGGGGCGGATCCCGTCGACGTCGCGCCGATGGACGAGGTGCTCGACGCCTGGCGCGGCGGTGCGACGCTGCCGCTGACGAACGCGCTGCAGGCGGGCGTGGCGGCGCGGGTCCCCGAGGTGGCGGCCGCGCTCGCTACCCTGCGTGCGGTCGCGGACGGACCCGTCGTCATGAGCGGCTCGGGGTCGACGTGCTTCGCGGTCGTCGCCGACCCGGCGCTCGGTCGCGCGGTCGCCGCGGCCGTCGCGGCCCGCCACCCTGCGTGGTGGGTGCGCGTAGCGACCGCGGCCGCGAGCCCGGACGCGGCGGGCGCCGCTGGACGCTAGAGCGCCTCGAAGGCCTGGGCCACCGGGACGGGCACGCCGCGTGCGGCGCTCTCGTAGCTGGCCAGGATCAGGCGCACCGCCTCGCGGCCGTCCTCGCCGGTGCAGGTCACGGGGCCGACGCCCCGCACGGCGTCCACGAAGGCGAGGACGTGGCGGGCGTGCGGCTTGGCACCGGCGAAGCGGTGCTCCGTGACGTCGGTGTCGCCCCAGGTGGTTCCGGGCGAGGTGCGGTGGACGTGCCGCAGCACGGGTTCGCCCAGGCGGTTGGAGTACTCGAGCGCCCCCTCGGTGCCGTAGATCGCCCAGCCCTCTTCCCACCCGGTGGCGGTCCAGGCGACCTCGACGGTGCCGATGGCGCCGCTCTCGAAGGCGAGCGAGACGTGGCCGGTGTCCTCGACCTCGACGTCGAACTTGCGGTGGGCGGTGCGGGCGTAGACCTCGTGGACGTCGCCCGCGACGAAGCGCGCGAAGTCCATCAGGTGGCAGCCGTTGTCGAGCAGGGTGCCGCCGCCAGCGACCGCCTTGGTGGCGAAGGAGCCGCCGATGGCCGAGGCGCCCGCCCAGTCGTGGGCCTGGCGCAGGCGCAGATGCGTGATCGTCCCGAGCTCGCCGGCCTCGAGCATCCGGTGCGCCAGGGTGGCCGCGCCGTGCGAGCGCAGCTGGTGGTTGACCATCAGCACCACCCCGGCCGCGCGGCAGGCCTCGATCATCTCGTCGGCCTGCGCGAGGTCGAGGGCGATCGGTTTCTCGCACAGCACGTGGACCCCGGCCGCAGCGCAGGCGAGCGTCGCCGGGTGGTGGACCGCGGTGGGCGCGCAGATCGAGACCGCGTCGATGCCGCCCTCGGCGAGCATCGCGCGGTAGTCGGTGTAGGTCCGGTCGACGTGCCAGGTCGCCGCCCGAGCGGTCAGCGACGGCGCGTGGAGGTCGGCGATGGCGACCACCTCGGCGCCGGCGGCGACGTAGCCGTCGCGGTGCGCCTGGGCGATCGACCCGACGCCGATGAAGCCGATCCGCAGCGGCGCGCTCAAATGTGCTCTTTCGTGGGGTTCGGGACGGGTTCGAGCTCGACGCTGCGGGTGCAGGTGTCGGTGGCGCGGGTGACGCGCCGGCGCGCCCACTCGGCCGCGTTCGCCACGATGCGCTTGACGTGCGGGTGGTGGTACGTGGGGTAGGTCTCGTGGCCGGGGCGGAAGTAGACCACCTGGCCATGCCCGCGGCGCCAGGTGCATAGGCTCCGGAAGACCTCGCCCCCCTGGAACCAGCTGATCATGAGCAGCTCGTCGGGCTCGGGGACGTCGAAGCGCTCGCCGTACATCTCTTCCTGCTCGAGCTCGAAGTGGTCGGGGATGCCGGCCATGATCGGGTGGGTCGGCTGCAGGTTCCACAGCCGCTCCTTCTCGTCCGCCTCGCGCCAGAGCAGCGAGGCGTTGGTGCCCAGCACCCGCTTGAACGGCTTGGAGAAGTGGGCCGAATGGAGCACCATGAGGCCCATGCCCGCGAGCACCGCCTGGTGCACCTTCGCCGCCCAAGCGTCGCTCACCTCGGCGTGGGCCTTGTGCCCCCACCAGAACAGCACGTCGGTGTCGGTGAGGAGCTCGTCCGAGAGCCCGTGGTCGGGCTCGCGCAGCGTCGCGGTGCGCACCAGCGCGTCCGGGTGGCGCTCCAGGACGGCGGCGCGCAAGGCCCCGTGGATGCCCTCGGGGTACAGCGCGCCGACCGATGCGTGGGCGAGTTCGTGAAGGTACTCGTTCCAGATGGTGACCTTGAGGGGGGCCATGCCCACGAGTCTACCGCCGCGGGCGGCCCCCTCGCGGGGAGCTCAGCCGGTGACGGCCCCTTCGGAGGCGCTGCCGACGAGCTTCGCGTACTTCGCGAGCACGCCCGTCCGGTAGCGCGGTTCGGGCGGCGTCCAGGCGGCGCGGCGCGCCGCCAGCTCCGCTTCGTCGAGCGCCACGCTCAGGACGTTGCGCTCGCCGTCGATGGTGATTCGGTCGCCCTCGCGCAGCAGCCCGATCGGGCCGCCGACCGCCGCCTCGGGGGCCACGTGGCCCACCACGAGGCCGTACGTGCCGCCCGAGAAGCGCCCGTCGGTGATCAGGCCGACCGCGTCGCCGAGCCCTTTGCCGATGATCGCGCTGGTGGGCGAGAGCATCTCGCGCATGCCCGGCCCGCCGATCGGCCCTTCGTAGCGGATGACGACGACGTCGCCGGCGACCACACGGTCGTCGAGGATGGCGGCCATGGCCTCCTCCTCGGACTCGAAGACGCGCGCGGGGCCGGTGATCCTGCCCTGCTTGAGGCCGGAGGTCTTGGCCACCGCGCCGTCGGGCGCGAGGTTGCCACGCAGCACGGCGAGGTGCCCGTGTGCGTAGAGGGGGCGGTCGAACGGCCGCACCACGTCCTGACCGGCGGGCGGCGTGCTCAGCACGTCGGCGAGGTTCTGGGCGATCGTGCGACCGGTGATCGTCATGCAGTCGCCGTGGAGCAGCCCGGCCTCGAGGAGCATCTTCATGACCAGCGGGATGCCGCCGACGCGGTGCAGGTCGGTGGCCACGTAGCGGCCGGACGGCTTGAGGTCGCAGAAGACGGGCACGCGCTGCCGGATGGCCTCGAAGTCGTCGAGCTCGAGCGGCACCTCCGCGGCGCGCGCGATGGCGAGCAGGTGCAGGACCGCGTTCGTGGAGCCGCCGACCGCCATGACGACGGCGATCGCGTTCTCGAAGGCCTCGCGGGTCAGCAGGTCGCGCGGCCGCAGGTCGTTCTCGATCGCCTTGAGGAGCGCGGCGGCGCTGGCCTCGGTCGAGGCGCGCTTCTCGTCGTCCTCCGCGGCCATGGTGCTCGAGTACGGCAGCGACAGGCCGAGCGCCTCGATCGCCGACGACATGGTGTTGGCGGTGAACATGCCGCCGCACGAGCCGGCCCCGGGGCAGGCGTTCCGCTCGATCGCCTGGAAGGTGTCGAGCGGGATCCGACCGGCCGCGTACTGGCCGACCGCCTCGAAGACCGAGACGATCGTCAGGTCCTCGCCGCCGTGGTGGCCCGGCTTGATCGTGCCGCCGTAGACGAACACGGCCGGCACGTTCAGGCGCGCGATCCCGATCATCGCGCCGGGCATGTTCTTGTCGCAGCCGCCGATCGCGAGCAGCCCGTCCAGCGACTGGCCGCGCACGACGGTCTCGATGCTGTCGGCGATCACCTCGCGCGAGACCAGCGAGCACTTCATCCCCTCGGTCCCCATCGAGATGCCGTCGCTGATCGTGATCGTCCCGAAGGTCTGGGGCATGCCACCGGCGCGCTGTACGGCGGCCTCGGCCGCGTCGGCGAGGGCGCCGATGCCCATGTTGCAGGGGGTGATGGTGCTGTGGCCGTTGGCGATCGCGACGATCGGTTTGGCGAAGTCGTCGTCGCCGAAGCCGACGGCGCGCAGCATCGCGCGGTTGGGGGCGCGCTGGTCGCCCTGGGTGACGACGGCGCTGCGGCGGTTGGGGGTGGGGCGGTCGGGCATGGGGCCTCCGAGAGGGGGAGCGTCGGCGGGAGGTGGTGCGGCGCTGCGGGCGCCGCCGAGGTCAGGCGACCGTGGCGGGCAGCGCGGCGATCACCGCGGCCGTGAAGGCCGCGGTGCCGCGGGTGCCGCCCAGGTCGCGGGTGGGGTCCTCGGCGAGCGCGGCGCGCACCGCCGCTTCGAGGGCGTCGGCGGCCGCCGGCGCCGCCAGCGCGAACCGCAGCATCATCGCTGCCGAGAGCAGCGTCCCGGTCGGGTTCGCGAGGCCCTGGCCGGCGATGTCGGGGGCGGTGCCGTGGACCGGCTCGTACAGGCCGACGTCGCCGCCCAGGCTCGCGGAGGGCAGCACGCCGAGCGAGCCGGGGAGGACTGCGGCCAGGTCGGAGAGGATGTCGCCGAACAGGTTGGAGGTGAGGACGACGTCGAAGCTCGTCGGCGCCTTCACCAGCTGCATCGCGGCGTTGTCGACGTAGAGGTGGTCGAGTGCGACGTCGGGGAACTCGGCGGCGTGGACGCCCACGACGACGTCGCGCCAGAACTGCGAGACGTCGAGGACGTTGGCCTTGTCGACGCTGGTCACGCGGCCGCCGCGCAGCCGGGCCGCCTCGAAGGCGGTGCGCGCGATCCGCTCGACCTCGTAGCGCTCGTAGACGTCGGTCGAGACGCCGCGGTCGGGTCCGCTCGAGGACGGCTTGCCGAAGTAGATCCCGCCGGTGAGCTCGCGCACGATGAGCAGGTCGGTGCCGCGGGCCACCTCCTCCTTGAGCGGGGAGAGGTGCTCGAGGCCAGGGAACACCGCGACCGGGCGCAGGTTCGCGTACACGCCGAGGTGGCGCCGCAGGTCGAGGATGCCGCTCTCGACCCGGAGCGCGCGGGGGACCCGGTTCCACGGGTGGTCGCCGACCGGGCCGCCGGCGGAGCCCATGAGCACCGCGTCGGCCGCCGCGGCCCCGGCCTTGGTGACCTCGGGCAGTGGGGTCCCGTGCGCGTCGAGCGCGCCGCCGCCGAAGGGCAGCCGGTCCCAGGCGAACGCGAGGCTGGCGCGCGGGGCTAGCGCCTCGAGGACCTCGAGGGTGGCCTCGATCACCTCGGGGCCGATGAAGTCGCCCGCCAGAACCGCGATCCGGTGGACGCCGGCGCGGTCGGCACGCGTGGACGCGTCGCTCACGAAGCGGCCTCCGCGACGTAGGGCAGGCGCGCGGCGGTCGCCGCGATGCGGTCGCCGTGGGCGAGCAGCTCGGCCAGGGGGTCGTAGCGCCCCGCCGCGAGCACCTCGCGCGCGGTGGCCGGGAGGCGGCCCTGGAACGTGCGGCCGCCGACCGCGAGCGTCTGGTTCGCGACGTCGATCGCGACCTCGGCGGTGGGGTCGGCGTCGACCGCCGCGCTCACGGCCGCGAGGTCCTCTGGATCCAGGGCGAGGCAGACGAGGCCGAGCGTCGTCGAGTTGGCGAAGAAGATCTCGGCGAACGACGCCGCGACGACCGCCCGGAAACCGGCCCGCACGATCGCCTGCGGCGCGTGCTCGCGGGAGCTGCCGCTGCCGAAGTTGCGGCCGCTGACCAGGACGGTCGCGCCCGCGCGCTCGGGCGCGTCGAGCGGGTGGCCCAGCGAGCGGCCCTCGTCGTCCAGGCGCACGTCGCGGAAGAGGAAGTCGCCGAGGCCGTCGAAGGTCACGACCTTCATGTAGCGCGCGGGGATGATGCGGTCGGTGTCGATGTCGTCGCCTGGGACGACGACGCCGCGGCCGCGGACGTGGGTGATCGGTTCGAGCGCCATGTCAGGCCTCCGTCGTCGCGGCGCCGAAGACGCGTCGCGCGTCGACGACGGTGCCGGTCACGGCCGCCGCGACCACCATCACCGGGCTCATCAGCACGGTGCGTCCGGTCGGGGATCCCTGCCGCCCCTTGAAGTTGCGGTTGGACGAGCTCGCGCACAGCTGGTCGCCGACGAGCTTGTCCGGGTTCATCGCCAGGCACATCGAGCAGCCCGCGGCGCGCCACTCGAAGCCGGCGTCCTTGAACACCTGGTCGATGCCCTCGCGCTCGCACGCCTCCTTGACCAGGGTCGACCCGGGGACGGCGATCGCGTGCACGCCGGGGGCGACGGTCCGGCCGCGCAGGACCGCCGCCGCCTCGCGGAAGTCGCTCAGGCGTCCGTTCGTGCACGAGCCCAGGAAGGCGACGTCGACCTTCGTGCCGGCGATCGGCGCGCCCCCTTCGAGCTTCATGTAGGCGAGCGCTTCCAGGACCGACGCCCGCTCGCTCGGGGCGACCCGGTCGGGGTGCGGCACCGCCTCGTCGACCCCGATCGCCTGGCCCGGGTTGATGCCCCAGGTGACGGTGGGGGGGATGTCGGCGGCGTCGAGGAGGACCACGTCGTCGTAAGCGCAGCCGGGGTCGCTCGCGAGGTCGCGCCAGCGGTCGACGGCGGCGTCCCAGTCGGCCCCGTTGGGGGCGTACGGGCGCCCTTCGAGGTACGCGAACGTCGTGGCGTCGGGGTTGACGTACCCGCAGCGCGCCCCCCCCTCGATCGACATGTTGCAGACGGTCATCCGCTCTTCCATCGTCATGCGGTCGAAGACCTCGCCGGCGTACTCATAGGCGTAGCCGATGCCGCCGTTCACGCCGAGCGTACGGATGATGTGCAGGATGACGTCCTTGGCGTACACGCCGGGTCCGAGCGCGCCGTTCACCTCGATGCGGCGGACCTTGGGCTTGGTCATCGCGATCGTCTGGGTGGCGAGCACGTCGCGCACCTGGCTGGTGCCGATGCCGAAGGCGATCGCGCCGAAGGCGCCGTGCGTGCTCGTGTGCGAGTCGCCGCAGGCGATCGTGGTGCCCGGCTGGGTGATGCCCTGTTCCGGACCCACCGTGTGGACGATGCCCTGGTGGCCCGAGGCGAGGTCGAAGTAGGTGATGCCGTGGCGCTCGCAGTTGCGCTGCAGCGCCTTGATCATCGCGTCGGCCAGCGGATCGGCGAAGGGCTCGCTGCGCTGGTCGGTCGGGACGATGTGGTCGACGGTCGCGAAGGTGCGGTGCGGCACGCGGACCGGCAGCCCCAGGTCCTCGAGCATCCCGAACGCTTGCGGGCTGGTGACCTCGTGGATGAGGTGGGTGCCGATCAGCAGCTGGGTCTGGCCGTTCGCCAGCGTGCCCACGGCGTGGGCCTTCCATACCTTGTCGAACAGGTGGCGCGGTGGATGCATGCGGTCTCCTCGTGCGTGCGGTGGTGCAGTGGGTGTTCGGCAACGCGTGCACCCCCGGTCGGGGGACGACCGGGGGTGCACGCGACGTGGGGCGACGCCGTCAGGACGGCGTCGCGGCGGCGCGGTCCCCCGGGCCGACTAGCGGCAGGGTCCGGCGC
>JARGGE010000083.1 GCA_029210865.1 Trueperaceae bacterium | reverse complement strand
GGCGCCGCCCGTCCTGGACCACCACGCTCGCCGCGTCCGCCTGGCTGCTCGCCGCGGCGTCGTTCGCGGCCCTGGCGTGGGCCGCCGATCCGGCGACGGCTGCCGACGCCCCGCCCGCCCTCGACGACCTGAGCGCGCGCGCCGTCGAACCGCACGGCTCGCGCGAGGGCGACGCGTTGCGCGCCTACCTGGTCCAGGACGCCGACGACGAGGTCCGCGTGGGCGCCGAGCTCTACGACCGGAACTGCTCGGTCTGCCACGGCGACACCGCCCTGGGCTTCGCCGAGGCGAAGCTGGCCTTCCCCGCCGACCACCGCACGTGCACCCGCTGCCACCGCCCCGGCAACCCGACCCAGATGTCGTTCGAGGAGATGATGCTGCGCCAGCACGATCTCTTCGACGTGGGAGCGCCGCCGGCGCTGCGGGGGCCCGCAGCGCTCGAGCGTTTCGGCGATCCGGTGGCGCTGTGGGCCTATACCGGCGCGACGATGCCGCGCTACCAGCCCGGGCGCCTGGCGCCCACCGAGGTGCGCGCGATCACCGTTTTCCTGTGGCACGCCAACGGTCGCGACGTGGTGGCCGCGACCGCAGCGCTCGCCGCCGTCGCGCCGGGACCCACCCCGGCCATGCCCCCCGCGATCGACTGACCGCGGTCCCCGCGCGACCCCGCCCCGAGAACCGATGAACGGACGCCGCCCCCACGGTGCGTGGAGGGCGGCGGCGGCGAGCGTCGGTCGGCGCGCGGCGCGCCCTGGCTCAGGTGTTGCTGCGGACGTCGAGCACGTCGCGGAAGGCGTCGCCGAGCAGGTTCCAGCCGAGCACGAACAGCACGATCGTCAGGCCGGGCCAGAACGAGGTGTACCAGTACGCGAGCGGCTGCCCGGGCGGGCCCAGGATCCAGTTGCGCGCGAAGCTGATCATCTGCCCCCAGTCGGTGTAGCCGAGCTCGGGGCCGAGGCCGAGGAAGGAGAGTGCCGCGGCGGTCAGCACGATCGAGCCGATGTCGAGCGAGGCGACGATGAGCACCGGCCCGATCGCGTTGGGCAGGATGTGGCGGAAGACGATGCCGGCGCCCTGCCGACCGAGCGCGCGCGCGCCGGTGACGTACTCGAGCTCCTTGATCCGCAGCACCTCGCCGCGGATCAGGCGGGCGTAGCCGGGCCAGGCGACCGCGGCGATCGCGATCATCAGGTTGACGATCGAGTTGCCGAGCACCATCACGATGACGAGTGCCAGCACGAGCGCCGGCACGGCGATGATCACGTCGGTGAAGCGCATCAGCACGTTGTCGACCCACCCGCCGACGTACGCCGCGGTGGCGCCGACGATCAGGCCGATCGTGAGGCCGATCCCAACCACGATGACGCCGATGCGGAATGCTGTGCGCGCGCCCCACATGAGGCCGTAGTAGATGTCGTACCCCTGGCTCGTGGTGCCCAGCACGGTGCCCGACGTCGCCGCAGGCTGCGGGATGGGCGAGAAGCCGACGCGCGGCATCTTGTAGCAGGACCCCGGAGGCGAAAAGAGCACCTGCCAGAACGCCGGGTTGGTCGGGTTGCGCACCGAGGTCGCCGTGGCGGGCGTCAGCCCTAGGTCCCGCACGCAGTTACGTCCGAGCGGGGTGATGAGCGGCGCGATGGTGGCGATGACGACGAAGGCGACCACGATGAATAGTCCGACGATCGCGAGGGGGTTGCGGCGAAACCGCCGGACGCTCTTCGACTCCCACCAGCGCCCGAGGCGGGTGCGACGGTGCAGGAACTTGGGTTCGAGGGCGACGTCCATCAGTCGTACCGGATCCGCGGATCGACGACGCCGTACAAAACGTCAACGAGGAGGTTCGCCGTGACGACGGCGATCCCGGTGAAGATCGCGAAGCCGAGTACGGAAGCGTAATCGAGGTTGAGGGCCGCTTGAGCCGCCCACTGCCCGAGCCCGGGGTAGTTGAAGATCGTCTCGGTGATGACGACCCCGTTGATCAGCCCGATGAGCACGAAGCCCGACAGCGTGATCACCGGAATGAGCGCGTTCCGGCGGGCGTGCTTGTTGTTCACGATGTGCTGCGCCAGCCCCTTCGCGCGTGCGGTCCGGACGTAGTCCTCCGAGAGCGCGTCGAGCAGCGACGACCGCATCACGCGCATAATCTGAGCCGACTGCACCGTAGCGAGCGTGATCACCGGAAGGACCAGGTGGCGCGCCGCGTCGAGGGCGATGTCGAAGCGCCCGTTCAGGACCGCGTCGAGCACCATGAACCCGGTGAACCGCTGGAACCCGCTCGTGACGATGTCGATGTTGTACTGCGTCGACAATCGCCCCGGCTCGAACCATCCGAGAAGACCGTAGAAAATGACGAGCAGCCAAATCCCGAGCACGAACGTCGGAATCGACCAGCCGAAGATGGACAGGACTCGGACCGCCTGATCGATCGGACCGTCGCGGTTGAGCGCTGCGGCCGTACCCAGCCACACACCCACCCCGATGACCGGCAGGATGGCGAAGAACGCGAGTTCCGCGGTCGTCGGGAAGCGCTTGATCAAGGTCGTGAGCACGGGTTCGTTGGTCGTTCGGGAGTAGCCGAGGTCGCCGTCCGCGAGCCGGCCCAACCAGGCCCCGTACTGGATGTACCAGGGTGAGTCGAGTCGGTACTGACGGATGATCTCGGGGATCTGGTTGGCCTGGTTCTCACTGCGGATGTAGGCGGCCGCGCGCTGCGACGGCGTGAGGAGCTGCATCAGGAGCACGATGATGACCGTGACGCCGAAGAACACGAGCGGGAGCATCGTCAGGCGCCGCAGGATGAAAGTGAACACGGGGGCCGTCCTCCGGTGGTGCGCCAGGATAGGGGGCGCAAGGTGGGTCGGTGCCGGAGCGCCGACGGCGTGGGGTCAGATAGGGCCCGTTCTGGGACCCCAAACGTGCTGGGGTCCCAGAACAGGTTTCGTTCGCCAGGTCAGTTCTTGCTGATGTCCTTCCAGAGGAACTGGTGGCTGCGCATCGGGTTGAAGTACACGCCCGAGATCGCGTCGGTCGTGAGGATGTACTCGGTCGGGACCGGGTACACGATCAACGGCGCCTGGTCGTAGTGGAGCGTGCCGATGTCGCGGTAGAGGAAGGCGCGAACCTCTTGGTCGAGGAGAACGTCGGCCTCGTCGATGATTGCCTGCATCTCGGGGATGTTGATCGAGGTGCGGGCCGAGAAGAAGCCGTCGTTGTCGTAGTAGGTGTTCACGAAGTTGCGCGCGTCAGCGTAGTCGGCGCACCAACCGAGCGCGAAGAACGGGACCTTCTTCTCGGAGGTGCGGGCGAGGAAGTCGGGCCACGGGATGCTGCGGACGTTCATGACGAACTGGCCGTCGCCGAGGAACGAGAGGTTCTCCGCGATGATGTTCAGCAGCGTCTCGCGCGTCGTGTTGCCGGCGTTGTAGAGCGCCGTGAACTCGAAGCCGGTCTCCCAGACCGCGCCGTCCCACGCGAGGCGCATGAACTCCTCGGCGGTCTCGAGGTCGAGGCTCCGCACGGGCACGTCGGGGTTGTAGCCCGGGAAGGTGTTCGGCAGACCCATGGTCAGCTTCGTGCCTTCACCCTGGTAGATCTGCGCGATGAACTCGTCCTGATCGAACAAGTGCGCGAACGCACGGCGGAGGTTGACGTCGGTGAAGAAGTCGGAGGTGATGCCCGCGCCGTCGAGCTGGCCGGAGCCGACGTCGACGTTGTCAGTCATGTTGATGTCGAAGTTGAACATGCCGGCGGAGACGCAGGTGCCGGCCCAGTCGGGCTCTTCGTGGACCACGACGCCCGGGGCGCCGCGGACCTGGACGAGGCTGGCGCGCTGACCGAGCGTGATGCGGTCGGCGTCACCCTGCTGGAGCTGCAGGATGCGGGTCGCCTCTTCGTCGACGTAGTTGAAGACCACGTTCTCGATCGGCGCGGGCCCGCCCCAGTAGCCGTCGAAGCGGGTCGCGATCAGCGAGGCGTCGCCCCACTCGACGACGCTGTAGGCGCCGGTGCCGCTCGGGTTGCGGTGCAGGTGCTCCTCGGTGAGCTCGCGGCCGATCCACTCGGTCCACGTCGCCTCGGTGCCGTCCCACACGCCGTTCGCGATCGCGTACTCGCTGTCGATGACGCTGAACGCGGTGTACGCCAACACGGACATGAAGGCCGGATCGGGCGCTTGGATGTTCAGGTCGAGGACGAGGCCGTCGGGGCCCTCGGGGCAGGTCGCGAGGCCCTCGAGCTCATCCCAGGTGACCTCGGCGAGGTAAGCGTCGACGTCGTCGCCGGTCTGCTGCGAGCCCAGGAACTGCTGGCCCAACAGGTAGCTCGTGGCGGCCTCGGGGTGGGCGGTACCCATCCCGTAGGTGAACGACCAGTCGGCGTCCGCGCAGGTCATGGTGTTGCCGCTGTGGAACTGCACGCCTTCGCGCAGCTGGAAGCGGTACGTGAGGCCGTCGTTGAGGACCTCGTAGCTGGTTGCGAGCAGCGGCTTGAGCTGGTCGATCGCCGGGTCGTCGAAGGTGAACAGCGTCTCGTAGACGTTCTCGAGGATCGCGCCCGAGGCGGTGTCGTAGGCCCGCACGGGGTCGAGCGAGGCCGGGGCACCGAACGTGCTGTACACGTAGGTGTTCGCCGGCGCCTGCGCCAGCGCGAGGCCGGCGAACAGGGCGAGCGTCGAGACGAGGGTGATGATGCGCTTCATAGTCCTCCTTGAGCGGGACAATCACGACCGATGACCGTCGCCGACGTCGGCGACCGCTCCGGTCCCTAGGATCCCGTCCACGCTACGGAACTACGTGGGTGACGGAACGAACGGTGCGCATGCCGGGACCTTGCGCGATCCCCCGTGGCTGCCGCTCGATACCGCGACCCCGACGTCCCGAGAACGGTGGCGCAGTCTACCAAGTCCGAACGGATGACGACCACCCTTCCGCCCCGAGCGCGCCCGCGACGCGAGCGCCGCGCCAGTGCCCATCGCCCTGCCGAAGCGCCTGCGACGGCCGCCGGCGCGGTAGATTGCCCGCCATGGACCGAACCGCACGTCGCCCCCGTGCGCGCCGCCTGGCGCGCGCGCCACTCGCCGCCGCCGCGGCGCTCGCCGCGCTGCCGCTCCTCGCGGGCTGCCTCGCGCGCGGCGACGCGATGCCCCCCACGGTCAGCATCCGCGAGCCGCGCAGCGGGGCGACGAGCACCACGGCCGACCTGCGCATCGTCGGCTACGCCTTCGACGACGAGGACGTCGCGGCGATCCGCATCGACGGCCTCGACCTCATGAGCACCCCCACCTACGCCCCCGAGCGCGGCAAGGGGCTCGTCGAGTTCTCCTTCACCATCCGCGACCTCACCGACGGCGACGTGACGGTGCTCATCGAGGCGCAGGACCTGGGCGGCCGGGTGACCACCTTCCCGTACCGCCTCCGCCTCGACAGCACCCCGCCGGTGCTCGAGCTCGGCGCGGTCACGGCGCTCGACGGCGGCCGCGTGCGCGTCGAGGGCGTCGCGCGCGACAACTTCACCCTCACGTCGATCCGCGTCAACGGCGTACCGCTCGCCTTCACGCCCGGCCCCGAGCACGCCTTCCGGGTCGACGTCGCCTCCGTGGCCGGCGGCGAGGTCGTCGTCGAGGACGCCGCCGGCAACGTCACCCGGAGGGCGCTCCCGTGATCCACGACCCACCGACCGCAGCCACGCCCCGCGTCGTGCTCCCGGTCCGCAGCGAGGACCTGATGGGCGGCCTCCCGGCCGGCGAGGCCAAGCGCCTCGAGCGCGCGCACGGCAACCGCGACCTCATGGACCTGCTCGACATCCTCGGGATCGCGGGGCCGTTCCGCACCACGTCGCCCTGGGAGCTCGAGGACGCCGACGGCCGCCACCTCATCCACGCCGGCGGCTACGCCGCGGTGCCCTTCGGCGAGGCGTACCCCCCCTTGCGCGACACCGTGGTGCGCCACCTGACCGAGGGGCGCCACCTGGGTCTCCCCCAGCAGTCGCTCTCCGACTGGCGCGCCGCGGTCGAGAGCAACCTGATCGCGCTGCTCGCCGCGGTCGCCCCGAGCCACGCCGACAGCCGCGTCTTCTTCTCGAACTCCGGCGCCGAGGCGGTGGAGGCCGCCATCAAGTTCGTCAAGGCCTACCGCCCAGGCGGCGGCCGCATCATCAACTTCGGCCGCGGCTACCACGGCAAGACCGCCTGGGCCTTGGCGCTCACGCCGAACGAGGAGTACCAGGCGCCCTTCCGACCGCTGCCCGGCCCGGTCCAGACGCTGCCCTACGGCGACCTCGACGCCTTCGACGACGCGCTCCGCCAGCTCGGCGCCGACACGGTCGCCGCCGTCATCGTCGAACCGGTGCAGGGCGAGGGCGGCGTCCTCCATCCGCCCCCCGGCTTCCTCGCCGGTCTGGGCGAGCGGTGCAAGAAGCACGGCATCCCGGTCATCGCCGACGAGATCCAGACCGGCCTCGGACGCACCGGCCACTGGTTCGCCAGCGTCGCCGACGGCCTCGACCCCGACGTCATCACGCTCGCCAAGCCGCTCGGCGGCGGACTGGTGCCGGTGGGCGCCACGATCGCGCGCGCGCCGATCTACCACGCGATGCTGCCGGGCACCGACAGCAAGCGCCACTCGAACACCTTCGGCGGCGGCACCCTGGCGATGGTGGTCGCGCAGCGCTCGCTCGAGCTGATCGTCGACGACGACCTGGTCGCCAAGGCGCGCCGCGACGGCGAGATCGGCCTGGCGCGCCTCCGCACCATGGCCGAGCGCTACCCCGATTACGTCGCCGAGGTGCGCGGCGCCGGCCAGCTGTTCGCGATCCAGGTCCGTGCCGTCGCGCCCGAGAAGCGCCTGCCGGTCGACCCCGAGCTCGTGCACCTGCTCGGCGCCGCCCTGGCGCTGCGCGCCTTGCACCAGCACGGCGTCCACGGCTGCTACTCGCTCAACGCGCAGCGCGTGGTGCGGCTGACGCCGCCCCTCAACCTCCCCGAGCACCTGCGCGACGAGCTGTTCGACCGGGTCGAGGCGACCGCCGCCACGCACAAGCAGGCCTGGAAGCTCCTGGGCACGCTGTCGCCGGGGCGCTGGTTGCGCCTGGCCAAGCTCGCGCTCTAGCTAGCGGACCCGCCGGCTGCGGCGGGCCAAGCTCGGGCTGTGACGCGCGGACCTTTTCGCCGAAGCCCGCAGGCCCACTCGCGCGCACCGGTCGGCTGGCTCGGCGCAACCGACACGGCTACGCGCGGCCCGCTGGTCCACCTGCGGCCCAGCCACGGAAGTCCTCTTCGTAGGCGAGCGCCGTGACCACCTGGTACAGGTTCACGAGGTGCCGCGATCGCTCGGCCGGGGCCATGCGGTCGGACGTGACGAACTCGAAGCGCTCCCGGTCGACGACCTGCCAGAGGTCGGCTTCGCCACGGTCCAGGTAACGCTCGCGCCATCGTGTGCGCAGATCCTCGAGCAGCACCTGGCGATCGCGGCTCCGGCCGATGCGGGCGGGACTCCTTCGCGAGACCCGCCGGACCACCCGCTCCGCCAACCGCCGCGGGGCAGACGTCGCGCTCGCCGCCAACAACCCGGCGAGGCTTCGCGGCGGCCACGGCTTCTGTCCCGGCATCGCGCGCAGTTCCGACGACAGGTGCTCCAGGAGCAGGTACGGCACCCGTTCGAGCAGCCGCTCGGTCGCGGGGGTCGCGAAGGCGGCGCTCATGTAGGCACGCGTGACGAACGGCATGAACACGTCCCGGTGCTCGCTGCCCTGCCGGGCCTGCGATCCGCCCCACCGCCGGCTGTACTCCGTGAGGGAGAACGCGTACGGCAAGTCGATCGGCTCGAACCCCTGGTCCAGGAGCGCGCGGCACGACTCCTCGATGTGCGCGCGGACGAGCGCACGTGCTTCGGGTCGCAAGAACGTGGAGCCGCGATCGAAGGTTCTGCGAACGAACTCGATCGCCTGGGCCACGTTCGGCCGCCGGAGCACGAAGCCCTCCGTGAGCCACGTTCCGCGTCCGAACTCACCCGCCACACCGTACAGATGCACGGGGAGCCGCTCCAGGGGCTGCGTCGGACCCAGGGCGTTGCTTGCGTGCATGAGCGTGACCATGCCGTCCAGCTTGCGCACCACCCGCTGCACGACGCCGTCCCATTCGGCCGCGAGCTCCGCGGCGGAACGACTCGAGCGACGGTGGGGCAACCCGAAGCGTTCGGCGATGGCGGTGCCGTACACCACGTCCGGGTCATCCGGTTCGCCGGCGGAGAAGAAGTCGCCCTGCAAGCTGCCGGACATCATCAAGCCAGTCAAGACGCGCGAGTCACGCCCCCCGGTAATCGGGCACTGAAGCGGGGCGAAAGCGTCCGACAGCGCTGCCAACGGTGCCCCCATCGCAACGGCCAGCTCGCGCGCCTCTGGGCCTCCGAACGACCGCTTGTGCGGGACGGCCAATTCGGTCCACGGCCAATACGTGCTGCGCTCAGGAACGGAGCCATCCGTCCAACGCCACCGCTGGGCCGCAGGCAGCACCGATGCGCCACGAACGAGCGTACGGTCGCCACCGGGCCAATGCAATCCGACGAGTTTCGCCATCCCCTCGACGTCGATCGACGTGAGCCCGGCCGCACGTGACAAGAGCCGCACGCTGTTCGACACCCACCAGGTACCGCCGTCTTGGTGCACGAAGGTCGGATGAACGCCGAGCGGATCGTTGATGATCTCGAGCGTCGGGGGCGCGTCCGTGATGCATGCGACCAGGAAGCTCCCCTCCAACACGTCGCTGAGCGTCGCCCGGTGCGCGGCCAGGGCCTCAGCGTCGTGCGCCACGAACGTGCCGGACGGGTTCACCACCATCCCGTCGTAGAGAACCAACTTCCCAGCGCTCCGGTGCACGTATCGACGTGGTCCCGCGACGTCCTCGTTCGAATGCATCCAAGCCGCGAAGCCACGCGTGCCGTTCCAGAAGCCCATGGTGCCGGGATCGAGCAGCGGGTACGTCTCCTGCATCGCGCGCAGCGCGTCCAAGGCTCGTGAGCGTTCTTCGGGTCGGCAGCCCCAACCGATGACGAAGAGATTCATGACCCTCCCAACAGGGCCCATCGTACGGTCCGAGCAGAACCACACTCGAAGGATTCTGCACGGGGCCGCACCCGTCCTCGGTCGGGCTCCCGCCCCCGCGACGGACGCGCCCCACCCGCACGGCCAAGGCCGGAACGAGCGGGGCGCGTTCCCAAACGCAGAGGCACCCCGAAGGGTGCCTCTCGAACTCCTCGAAACCCGATACGCGACGATTCCTGCTGATGACTCCTTAGAAAGGAGGTGATCCAACCGCACCTTCCAGTACGGTTACCTTGTTACGACTTCACCCTAGTCACTAATTCTACCTTAGGCATCCTCCTCCAAAAAGGTT
>JARGGE010000082.1 GCA_029210865.1 Trueperaceae bacterium | reverse complement strand
GCCGCGGTCGTCGCGCGCTGGCGGCTCGACGCGGTGTTCGCGCATCCGCTCGCGCTGCCGCAGCTCCCCGCCGACCTCCCGCTGCGGCCGCTCCAGGACGGGCGCCGGCTGATGGCCGGCGGCAGCGTCGTCGAGGCCCTCGCCACCCCCGGCCACGCCCCCGACCACCTGGCCTTCCTCGTCGACGACGGCGCGTCGCGGACGCTCGTGGCCGGCGACCTGGTCGCCGGCCGCGGCTCGATCTGGGTCGGCACCCCCGACGGCGACGTCGCCGCGTACCTCGACAGCCTGACGCGCGCCGCCGCCCGCGCCCCCGACGCGGTCGCCCCCGGTCACGGCCCCGTGCGCCACGACGCCGGCGCGGTCCTCGACGAGGCACGGCGGCACCGGCTGGCGCGCGAGGCGCAGGTCTGGACCGAGCTGGCGGCGGGACCGCGGACGCTCGCCGAGCTGCACGTCGCCATCTACGGCGACCTCGACCCCGCCGTCGCCGCGTTCGCCGACCGCTCGCTGCTCGCCCACCTGCGCAAGCTCATGCACGAGACGCGGGTCGACCACGTCGGCGCCGACGAGCGCGGCCCGTACGCGCGACGCGCCGGCAGCTGAGCACGCGGGCGCCGACGCCCGATCCCCGCTTGACAAGCAAGACAGCTGCTCAGTCCGGCAGCGCCTCGCGCAGCGCGACGCGCAGCGCGTCGAGCGTCGGCGCCAACGGGCGCTCGCGCTTCGGCGCGTCGCGCCAGCGCTCGAGCTGCTCGTCGTGAGCCACCACCCCGGGGAGCGCGCGGGCGACGACCTCCGGGAACTTCGCCGGATGGGCGGTGGCCAGCACCAGGCGCGCGGCGTCGTCGCCGCGCGCCGCGCGGTCCCGGGCAGCCGCCTCGAGCCCCACGGCGGTGTGGGGGCACACCAGCACGCCCGCCTCGCGCCAGGTAAGCGCCATCCGTGCGAGGGTCGCCTCGTCGTCGACGCGTTCCGCCCGCAGGGGGACCGGCGTGGCGTCGCCCCAGAGCTTTTCGAGGCGCTCGAAGTTCGAGGGCGCCCCCACGTCCATCGCGTTCGACGCGGTCGCGACCGTCGCCGGGAAGGCGTACGGCGCCCGGAGCCCGGCGAGACGCTCGACGAGGTAGGCGTTCGCGTTGTGGGCCGCGACGAAGCCCGCGGGCGCCGCCCCCATAGCGGCGGCGTAGAGCCCGGCGACCAGGTCGCCGAGGTTGCCCGAGGGCACCACCACCACCGCCTCCGCAGGGTCGACCCCGGCCCGCGCCAGCTGCGCCAACCCCCAGACGTGGAAGGACGCTTGCGGCAGCCAGCGGCCGAGGTTGATGCTGTTCGCGCTGGTCAGCGGCACGTCCGCGAGCTCGGGATCGCGGAAGGCCTCCTTGACGAGCCGCTGCGCGTCGTCGAAGGCCCCGGCGACCGCGAAGGCGTGCACCCGCGGCCGCACCGCGGTGAGCTGGGCGCGCTGGATCGGGCTGACGCCCCGGTCCGGGAAGAGCACCACCACGTCGAGCCCCGGGATGCCCGCCATGCCGTCCACGACCGCCCCGCCCGTGTCGCCCGACGTGGCCACGAGGACGACCGCACGCCCGCCCTCGGTCGCTAGGAGGCGCCCCCACCAGCGGCCGAGGACGCGCGCCGCGACGTCCTTGAAGGCGCGGGTCGGCCCGTGGAACAGCTCCAGGAGCCACGTCGCGTCGTCCAAGCGGCGCAGCGGCACCGGGAAGTCGAGCGCCGCGTCGACGTCGGCGAGCCAGGCGTCGGCGTCCGAGAGCGGTAGGAAGGGTCGCAGGACCGCCGCGGCCGCGGCCGCCAACGACGGCGCCTCGCGCCACGCGGGGTCGATCGGGGGCACCCGCTCCGGCACGTAGAGGCCACCGTCCGGCGCCAGCCCACGGCGCAGCGCCGTCGCCAGGTCGACGCGGTCGCCGGCCGGCGCGCGCGTGCTGACGAAGCGCGGCGGCCGCGTGGACGGGGTGCTCACGAGGGTGTCGTCGCGGACCACACCCGCTCCGCGATCGGCGTCGGCCCCGGCCGTCCCGCCGCTGCGTCGAGCACGTCACCGAGGACCGCGCTCGCGGTGGCCTCGGCCCCGGCGCCGGGGCCCGCGATCCAGACCTCGCCGACGGCGTCGCCGCGGTACACGAGCGCCCCGCGGCCGTCGCCGAGCAGCGCCAGCGGGTGGTCGGCCGGGACGCTGCGCGGTTCGACCGACGTGCGCCAACCGCCGGCGCCGTCGGGCTCGAGCGCGGCGACGAGGCGCACGCGCCGACCGGCGGCCACCTCGGCCCGGACCGCGTCGGGCGTCAGGCCGCGCACCCCGCGCACGGTGGGGCGCACGTCGCTCCAGGCGAGGTCCGGATCGGCGCACAGGCGCGCGATCACGGTGAGCTTGTGGGCCGCGTCGATGCCGTCGACGTCGAGCGCCGGGTCCGCCTCCGCGTAGCCGAGCCGCTGCGCCTCGGCGACCGCGTCGTCGAAGGCGACGCCCGCCTCGAGGCGGCCGATCAGGTACCCGCAGGTGCCGTTGAGGAGGGCCTCGAGCGAACGCAGCCGCGAACCGCGGAGCGCGCCCGCGAGCGGTCCCACCACGGGGGTCCCGGCCATGACGGCGGCCTCGAGACCGACCCGACCGGCACGGACCCACGGGCCCCACACGTCCCAGCGCTCCGCGAGGGCCGCCTTGTTCGCGGTCACCAGCCGGGCGCCGCGAGCGGCCGCCGCGGCCATCAGCTCCGTGGGGCGGTCGACGCCCCCGAGGAGCTCGACGACGACGTCGGCGCCGTCGAGCACCACGTCGGGATCGGTGGTCACCCGGACCGGTCGCGGCCCGAGGTCGCGGGGCCGATCGGGGTCGCGGACGAGCGCGGCGGTGGCTTCGAGGTGCGGGTGGCGGGCCATCAGGCGCAGGAGCGCGGCGCCGACGGTGCCGGCGCCGAGGACGCCGACGCGGACGGGGCGGGGGGGTTCGCCGAGCATGGCGGGACGCTACCACGCCCCCGCGGCAGGCCCGGACCCCGCCCACGGCGGCGCCCTGCTACAGTGGCCGGTCGGCGGCAGCGTCGCCCCGAGGAGCGGAGCATCATGTTCGGAATCGGCATCGTAGGCCTTCCCAACGTCGGGAAGAGCACCCTGTTCAACGCGATTACCAAGGCCGGCGTCGAAGCCGCCAACTACCCCTTCGCGACGATCGACAAGAACGTCGGCGTCGTCGCCGTCCCGGACGAACGCCTCGCCGCGCTCGCGAAGCTCTACACGAAGGGCAAGCGGGTGCCGCCGCTCGTCCCCACGACCGTCGAGTTCGTCGACATCGCCGGCCTGGTCAAGGGCGCGCACAAGGGCGAGGGCCTGGGCAACCAGTTCCTCGCGAACATTCGCGAGGTCGCCGCGATCGCGCACGTCGTGCGCTGCTTCGACGATCCGGACGTCATCCACGTCAGCGGCGCGATCGATCCGCTCGCCGACATCGAGACGATCGAGACCGAGCTCGCCCTCGCCGACCTGGCGACCCTCGAGCGGCGCAGCGACCGGCTGCGGCGCAGCGCCAAGGGGAACCCGGAGGACGCCGAGGCGTACGCCCAGGTGGAGGCGTTGCGCACCGCGATGGCCGACGGCACGCAGGCGCGGGCGACCGGCCTGCCCGTGCCCGCCGACGTCCAGCTCCTGACCGCCAAGCCCGTCGTGTTCGTGTGCAACGTGTCCGAGACCGACGTCGTCAGCGGGAACGCGTACGTCGACGCGGTGCGCGACCGCGCCCGGGTCGAGGGGGCCTCGGTGGTGGTCATCTCGGCGAAGATCGAGCAGGAGCTCGGCGAGCTACCGGACGAGGACGCGGACGCCTTCCTCGCCGACCTCGGCCTCGAGCAGAGCGGCCTCGAGCGCCTCGTCACCAAGGGGTACGAGGTGCTGGGGCTCCTGACCTACCTGACCGCCGGCGAGAAGGAGGTCCGGGCGTGGACGGTCCCCGCCGGCGCCAAGGCGCCGCAGGCGGCGGGCGTCATCCATTCCGACTTCGAGCGCGGCTTCATCCGGGCCGAGGTCATCCACTGGGCGAAGCTCGTCGAAGCGGGTGGCATGGTGGCCGCGAAGGCGCGGGGCTGGGTGCGCACCGAGGGCAAGGAGTACGTCGTCGCCGATGGCGACGTCATGAACTTCCTGTTCAACGTCTAGGAACGGCGCGAGCCGCAGACGACGCGAGCCGCAGACGGCGCGGGCCTACGGCCCGGCACCTGCGGCCCGTTGCGGTCGCTGCACGACCGCCCCACGATCCGCCGCGGCTAGAAGACGGCGCCGATCCGGAAGGCGAAGACCCCGGTCGGGTTGCGCTCGCTGAGGCCGTAATCGAAGCGCAGCGCCGGCAGCGACACGCCGCCGAACCCGAGGTTGATCTGGATGCCGACGCCGGCGCCGGCGAACAGCGGCGCGTCACCGGGGGCGAAGCCGGGGGCGTCGGCGACGTAGGCGACGTCGGCGAACACGATGCCGACCACCGTCTCGGTCGCGACCGTCGAGAACCCGAAGTCGTAGCGGTACTCGACCGACGAGGTGAGGTAGGCACGGGTCAGGTCGAAGTCCGTGTCGGTGTAACCGCGGATCTCGGTCGCCTCGACGGGCACCCGACCGACCCGGAAGCGGCGTCCGGCCGGGTAGTCCTCGCCGAACTGGATCCCGCCGTTGAGCCGCACCGCGAAGACGTGGTTGCGGTCCGAGATCTCGTTCGGGAAGGCGTCCGCGAGCGTCACGTACGTCTTCACCCCGGCCTGCACCTGCTGGTACGTGTACGGCAGCGCGCCACCGGTCGCGGGGTCGCGCTGGTCGTTGCCCCAGCCGAAGCCGACCGACGCGGTGGCGGCGAGCCCCTCGCGCGGGAAGGCGGCGCTGTCGCGGTCGTCGTAGCTCAGGGCCGCCGACGCGAACGCGCTCAAGCCCCCTTGCGGCAGGTACGCGAGCGCCGCGGCCTCGGGCAGCGCGCAGCGGTCGGCGTTCGTCACGTCGCCGGCGGCGTCGACGACGCAGGCCTCCGGCGCCGGTTCGAGCGCGTAGAGGTCGTAGGTCCCGCGGGCGCTGACCACCAGGTCGGTGTTCGGCAGCACCCGGCGCCCGACGGAGAACCCAAGCCCCGAGGAGCGCACCATCGCCTCCCCCACCGGCACGAGGGTGGAGGGCCGATCCGCGAGCCCGGGGTACGTGACCGTCAGGCGACCGTCCGCCGACAGCGGCTGATTGACGTCGACGGCCGAGAAGAGCGACAGCGACACGCTGGTGGCGACCTCCTGGAGGTCGCCGACGGGCAGGTCGAGCCACGGGATCGCGTACCGGACGCTGCCGCCGACGAGCAGCCCGAGGTCGCTGGTGAGCAGCTCGAGCTCGGCGGACAGGTCGTGCGCGAGCCCGAAGAGGTCGGACTCGGAGAACGCGACGCTCGCCGAGAAGCCGGTCTCGGTGCTGTACTGCGCCCCCGGCTGCAGCAGCCCGGTCGAGTTCGAGCGCACGACGACCTCGACGACCACCTTCCCCGGCTCCTCGGTCGGCACGAGCCGGCGGTTCACCGGGGTCACGACCCCGAGCCGCGCCAGCGCCCGCAGGCCGTCGTCGATCTGGCGCAGGTCGACCAGTTCGCCGGGCTCGGGCAGGTAGCGGGTGATCACGCGGTCCTCGGTGCGCCCAGGCTCGCCGTCGTAGACGACGGCGTAACCCGCGATCGCGACCTCGGTGATGCGCTGCACGTAGGTGCCGTCGAGGTAGTTGTAGGCGGGACGAGCGTCGATGACGACGCCCAGCGCGTCGTACGCCGCGCGGATGGCGCGGAAGTCCTCGTCGGCGAGCGCGGAGGTGAAGGTGTCGCCCTCGCGCAGGGCGAAGGTGGCGATCAGCGCCTCGTCGTCGATGCGCGTGTTGCCGTCGATCTCGATGCGCTCCACCGGCCCCGCGGTATCGGGGGCACCGACCACGAAGCGCACCCGCACCGCACCCGAGGCCATCGCCAGCGTCTCGATACGCACGTCCGACGAGCGTCCCTCGGCGAGCCGGCGGACGTCGTCGAGCAGGACGTCGTAGTTGAACAGGTCGCCGACCGCGAGCGACAGCGCCGACGCGTCGACCCCGATGGCCAGCGTGTCGAAGGCGGCGATGCGCAGCTCGCGGAAGCGCACGGTGAGGGTGCCGTTCGCCAGCGTCGAGCGGCCCAGGTCGACGCCGCTCTCCCGGTAGCCGAGCTCGGCGTACCGCGACGCGACGACGTCGACGGCGGTGCGGTAGGCGGTGAAGTCGAAGGTCTCCTCGTCCGCGAGGCGGGCGAACGCCGCGTCGAGCTCGGCGTCGTCGAGCACGGTCGAGCCGTCGAACACGACGCGCCGCAGCGCCGCGGATTCGTCGAGCGTGTACACGAGCCGCACCGGCACGGCCCCACCGCTGCCGGCGGAAGCGTCGGGGATCAGGTCGAGCGTGACGCCGACGTCGTACGGCACCCCCACCGACCGATGGATCGCCTGCAGCGTGCCGATCGCCTGATCGGCACGCAGCACGTTCAGGACCCGATCGGGGTCGAGGAGGTGCTCGGCGACGATCGCGTCGCGCAGCTGGGCGGCGTCGAGCAGCGTGCCGCCGACCACCTCGACGTCGGCGATCGGCGGGTTCTCGGTCACCCGCACGACCAGCACCGGCCCGGCACCCCGGTTCTCGAGCGCCACCGCGACCTCGGCGAAGGTGCCCAGGGCGTAGACGCGGTTGCGCTCGGCCTCCAGGTCGATGCGCTCGGCCTCGGTGCCGCGCCGCGCGGCGACGACGGTGCGGATGACGTCCGCGTACGCGTCGGAGCCCTCGACGCGGACCTCGACGAGGGGCCCCCGGATCGCGGGCGGTGCGGCTTGCGTGAACGCGGACCCGACGGACAGGGCCAAGACGAGGATCAGGAGGCGACGCATGGAGCGCAGTCTATCGTCCGCCCCGTGAGAAGCCCGACCCCGCGGGCGGGGGGACCGAGCACGGGCGCCTCGCGCACCGACGGGCGCTTGCTACGATGCCCGCATGACGCCCGCCCCGCTCGCCCCGACGCTCGAAGGAGCGCCCGTCCACGCCGGACCGCTTGCCGTGACTTGGGCCCACGCCGCCGCCGACGCGCTGCGCTCAGCCCCGGGGCTCGACCCGGCCTTCGCGTCCGCGGGCGCCGAGCTCGCGCTCGTGCTCGGGAGCGGCCTCGGACCGCTCGCCGACCAGCTCGAGGAGGCGGTGTCGGTGCCGTACGCGGACGTCCCCGGCATGCCTGCCTCGACGGCACCGGGGCACGCCGGGCGCTTCGTCCTGGGTCGCCTCGAGGGGCGGCGGGTCGTCGCCATGCAGGGCCGCCTGCACGCGTACGAGGGTTACTCGGCCGCGACGTGCGCCTTCCCGGTGCGCGTCATGAACGCGCTGGGCGCGACCCGGCTGGTCGTGTCGAACGCCTGCGGCGGGCTCGACCCGCACTGGGCCGCCGGCGACCTGATGCTGCAGCTCGACTTCATCAACCACACCTTCGACCACGCGCTCACCGGGCCGGCCGACGGCGTCGGGCCGCGCTTCCCGGTCACCTTCGACGCCTACGACCCGGCCTACCTCGAGGTCGCCCGCCGCGCCGCGCGCCGCCTCGACCTCACCCTGCGCGAAGGCGTCTATCTGGCGATCGCCGGGCCCGCGTACGCGACGCGCGCCGAGCTGCGCGCGTTCCGCGCCTGGGGCGCCGACGCCATCGGCATGTCGACCGTCCACGAGGTCACCGTCGCGCGCTCGCTGGGCATGCGGGTGCTCGGGCTCTCCACGGTGACCGACCGCGCGGTGCCGGACGGCGCCGAGCACGCCACCGGGGACGAGGTCCTGGCCGTGGCGGCGCGCGTCGGCGACCGCTTCCGCGCGCTCGTGCGCGCCGTCCTGCCCGAGCTCTAGGCGATGCTCGCCGACGTCCGCACGCGGATCGAACGGGCCTGCGCGGTCGCCTCGCGCGATCCCCGGGGCGTGACCCTGGTCGCGGTCACCAAGGGGCGCTCGCCGGACGAGGTGCGGCGCGCGCTGCTCGACCTGGGCCACCGGGTGCTGGGCGAGAACCGCGTGCAGGAGTGGCGACCGAAAGCGGCCGCCCTCGGCGACGACGTCGCGTGGCACCTCGTCGGCCACCTGCAGACGAACAAGGTGCGCTACTGCGCCCCGTTCGCCCTGATCCATTCGCTCGACTCCGAGCGGCTCGCCGACGCGCTCGAGGCCGAAGGTGCGAAGCGTGGGCACGTCCACCGCGTGCTGGTGCAGGTCAACGTCGCCGGCGAGGCGAGCAAGCAGGGGGTCGCCCCGGCCGAGGTGCCCGACCTCGTGCGCCACGTGGCGTCGCTCGACCACGTCCGTCTGGAGGGCCTGATGACGATCGCGCCGTTCGAACCCGACCCCGAGCGCGCCCGCCCGGTCTTCCGCGGCTTGCGCGACCTCGCGGACCGCTACGCGGAGGGACGCACGTCGATGGGCATGAGCGGCGACCTCGAGGTCGCCATCGAGGAGGGGGCCACGTGGGTCCGCGTCGGCCGGGCCCTCTTCGAACCGGCCGGCGGACCGGCGGACGGGGGCGCGGGATGGACCTGACGCCGCTGGACATCGAGCACGCCACCTTCGAGAGCGC
Source organism: Trueperaceae bacterium (assembly GCA_029210865.1). Taxonomy (GTDB): domain Bacteria; phylum Deinococcota; class Deinococci; order Deinococcales; family Trueperaceae; genus JAABTL01. The sequence continues at coordinate 760 of JARGGE010000082.1, read as the reverse complement.
GCTCGTCGGCTTCCGCAAGGCCAGCGTGCGCACCTACCTCGAACGCGTCGCGCGGACGCAGGAGCAGCTGGTGCGCGAGCACCGGGCCCTGCGCGACGAGCTCGACGGGCGCGAGGCCGAGATCGACGAGCTGCGCGAGGCCGAGGCCGAGCTCAAGCGCGCCGTCATCGCCGCCGAGCGCATCGGGAACGAGATGAAGGACGTCGCCCGGCGCGAGGCGGAGCTGATCGTCGAGCGCGCCCGGGCCGAAGCCGAGGCGCACGCCCGCGAGGCCCAGGAGCGGGTCCGCGAGGCGCAGGCCGAACTCGCGCGCCTCGAGCGCAGCCAGGCGCTCGTGCGCGAGCAGCTCCGCGGGCAGTTGACGGCCTTCCTCCGCGCGCTGGACGCCGCGCCGAGCGAGCGCCGCGGACCGCCGGCGGCCGCCATCGGCGAGGACGACCTCCCCGAACGCGTGCCGTCCGCCGACCGCTGACGCCGGGCCGCGGCGCCGCCGTGGCGGTCAGGCCGCGTCGGGGAGCGAACGCAGGGCCGCCTCGAGCGTCGTCCAAGGGAGCGTCGCGCACTTGACGCGGGCCGGCAGCTGCCGCACCCCCTCGAGCAGGGCGAGCTCGCCGAGGTCGGCGGAGATGTCGTTCCGGGCGCCCCGATGGACGCCGCCGATGCCGCCGGTGGCCATGAAGCCGATCCCCGCAGCCCGGCAGGCGGCGAGCGTGCCGCCCGCGGTCGTCGCGGCGACCACCTGCTGCTCGGCACACGCGGC
>JARGGE010000081.1 GCA_029210865.1 Trueperaceae bacterium | reverse complement strand
GCTCCTTCCGGGAGGCGGGCGGGACCGTGGGCTTCGCCCCCCACGATACGCCCGGGGCCGCGCGCGGGGGCTACTCGTACCGCAGCGCCTGGATGGGATCGAGGCGGGCGGCGCGCTGGGCGGGGAAGATCCCGGCGACGACGCCGACGAGGACGCCGATGACCACGGCCGCGACCAGCCAACCGACCGGGAGCGTCGGGCTCAGGTCGAGCGCGGCCGAGCCGATCCAGCCGCCGGCGAGGCCGACGACGGTGCCGATCAGGGCGCCGATGCTGCCGTGGATGACCGCCTCCATCAGGAAGAGCGAGAGGATCGTGCGGTTCTGGCCGCCGATGGCCTTCATGATGCCGATCTCGCGGGTGCGCTCGGTGACGCTCACGAGCATGATGTTGGCGATGCCGATCGAGCCCACGAGCAGCGCGATCAGGGCGACGCCGGTGACGAACCCGGTGAGCAGGTCGAGCAGGTCGTTCACCTGACCGAGCAGCTGCTCGTTCGTCTGCAGCGTGAAGCCGTACGTGGCGGGAAGCAGCGCGCGGGCGTCGGAGGCGCCGTCGAGGTAGCCGGCGACCGCCGTCGTCACGCGTTCGACCCCGTCGGTGGTGGTCGCCGTGACCGCGAGCTGCGGGAAGACGCGCACGTCGCCCGCGCCCGACGGCGCGGCCACGGTGCTCGTCACGAACGGGTCGATGGGCACGTAGATGGCGGTGCCGGCCAACAGCTCGGCGAAGCCGCCGCCGGTGGCGGCGATGCCGACCACGACCACGTCGAGGGTGCCGCCGTCGGTGGTGCGCACGCCCAGCGTGTCGCCCACGGCCAGCCCGTCGGGGAAGAGCGCCACGGTGCTCTCGGCGACGACCGCTTCGGCCGCGCCGGACGTGAACGCGCGCCCCGCGCTCAGCGCGGCGAGCTCGGCCGCGTCGGGGGTGGTGGCCGTCAGCGACGACAGCGGGAGCGTGCGCCCGGCGACGGTCACCGAGGCGATGGGCACGCTGGTGCGCGCGACGACGTGCTCCACGTCGTCGATCGCGGCGATCGCGGCGACGTCGCGTTCGGTGAAGACGGGCAGGGTCGAGCCCTGGCTCTCGCCCGGGCCGTGGCCGGGGCCCAGCGGCGTCGGGCCCTCGCGGACGATCGCGCTCCCGACGTCGATCGTGCGCGTCGACGGGGTGCCGAACTGGCCGGCGATGCTCGTGTGCACGCTCGCGCCCATCGTGGCGAGCGCGATCACCGCGGCGATGCCGATGACGATGCCCAACGCGGTGAGCATCGAGCGCAGGCGGTTGTCCTTCACGGCCTGCCAGGCGATGGCGAAGCTCTGCACGAGGTTCACGAGGCCACCTCCCAGGCCCGCTCGGGCGGGGTCCAGGCGCCGCCGACCACCTCGAGGCGGCGTGGCGCGAGCCCCTCGATGTCTCGGACGCGGCCGTCCTCCATGTGGACGATCCGGTCGGCACGCTCGGCGACGCGGCGCTCGTGGGTCACCAGCAGCAGCGTGGTGCCCTGGGCGTGGAGCTCGTCGAACAGCTGCAGCACCTCGTCGCCGGTCTTCGAGTCGAGGTTGCCGGTGGGCTCGTCGGCTAGGATCAGCGTCGGGTCGTTCGCGAGGGCGCGGGCGATGGCGACGCGCTGGCGCTGACCACCCGAGAGCTGGTTGGGCCGGTGGTGCAGGCGATCGCTCATCCCCATGCGCTCGAGCAGCTCGAGCGCGCGCGCCCGGCGGACCGCCGGCGCCACGCCCAGGAACTGCATCGGCAGCAAGACGTTGCCGAGCACGGTGAGCTTGGGCATCAGGTTGAAGGCCTGGAAGACGAAGCCGATCTCGGCGCCGCGCAGGGTGGTGCGTTCCCAGTCGCTCAGCGCGCCAGCGTCGCGGCCGTCCACGCGCAGGGTCCCGCTGGTAGGGGTGTCGAGCAGGCCGATCAGTTGCGTGAGCGTCGACTTGCCGGAGCCGCTGGGCCCCATGATCGCGGTGTACGAGCCGTGCCGGAGCGTCAGGCTGACGTCGTCGACGGCGTGCACGGTGGTCCCGACGGTGTAGGTCTTGGTGATCGAGGTCAGTTCGACGGCGGGCGTGGCGTCGCGACGCGCTCCGGCGCCCTCGGTGGACCGGGGCGCGGGCGCTGGGCGCGGCGGGCGGGCGACGGCGAGTGCCGCCGCCGGGGTGGAGCTGGGGTGGGTCATGGCGTGCCTCCTGAAGGGCAGCTTCGGGCGCGTCCGTGGAGCGGACGTGGAGCGAGCGTGGAGACGTGCCGGCGGTACGATCGGCGCATGGCGCTGGTGCTGGTCGTGGAGGACGAACCGGAGATCGCCGAGGTGCTCGAGGGGTACCTGCGGCAGGCGGGGTACCGCACCGAGCGCGCAGCCGACGGCGTCGCCGCGCTCGCCCTGTTCCGCGCCGCACGGCCCGACCTGGTCCTGCTCGACATCAACCTGCCGGGGATGGACGGCCTCGACGTGCTCCGCGGCATCCGCCAGGTCGATGCGACGCCGGTGGTCTTCCTCACCGCCCGCAGCGACGAGCTCGACACCGTCCTCGGTCTCGAGCTCGGTGCCGACGACTACGTCACCAAGCCCTTCAGCCCGCGCGAGGTGATGGCGCGCGTCAAGGCCGTCTTGCGGCGCGGCGCGGCGGTCGACGACCAGGGCGATCGGGTCGTACGGGTGGGACTCCTCGAGCTCGAACCGGCGCGCTGTCGCGCGACCTACGACGGCCACGACCTACCCGTCACCGTGACCGAGTTCCGGATCCTGCACCACCTGGCCGCCGATCCCGGGCGCGTCAGCGACCGCGCCGAGCTGCTCGAGGTCGCGCTGCCCGACAGCGAGGCCCTCGAGCGCGTCATCGACACCCACCTCAAGAACCTGCGCCACAAGCTCGACGAGGCCGGCGGGTCGGGCCTCCTCGAGACCGTCCGCGGCGCCGGCTACCGCCTCAAGGCGCCGTGAACCGGCTCGCGGTCCGGCTCGCGTTCGCGGTGTCGGGCGTCGTCGCGTTCGCGATCCTGGTCGTGGTGGTGGCGCAGTTCTCGCTCGTGCGGCGCCAGTTCCTGGCGCTCCCGGCCAACGTGCGCGCCGAGCTCGAGGCGACCATCGGCCACCGCGACCTGACCGCCGTCGAGCGGAGCGAACGGCTGGAGCGGGCGGTCGTGGCCTGGCTCGCCGACCCCGCGGCGCGCGAGGCCGTGGTCGAGGCGTTGGCCGCGGTGCGGCGTCCCGAAGCGCAGGTGGGCTTCGGGCTGGCGGCGCTCGCCTCGGTGGTGCTCGGCGTGGGCGTCGCCGCGGCGATCGCCGGGCGGATCGCGCGGCCCATCACCGCCGTAGCCCGCGCCGCCGAGCGCGTGGCGGGGGGCGACCTGGGCGCGCGGGTGGCCGCCGAGCCGACCCGCGGACGCCGCCCGCCCGACGAGGTGGCGCTGCTCGCGCGGAGCTTCGACGCGATGGCGGCGGAGCTGGAGCGCTCCGAGCGGCAGCGCCGCACGCTCGTGGCCGACGTCGCCCACGAGCTGCGGACGCCGGTCTCGGTGCTGCGCGGGCGGCTCGAGGCGATCCTCGATGGGGTGCTGCCGCTCGAACGCGACGAGGTGGCGCGCCTGCACCGCCAATCCGAGCTGCTCGCGCGCCTCGTCGAGGACCTGCGGGTGCTGTCGCTCGCCGACGACGCACGCCTCGAGCTCGACCTGCAGGAGGTCGACCTGGTGGCGTTGGCGCGCGAGGTGCTCGTCGGCTTCGACGCGCGCGCCCGCGACGCCGGCGTGCGGCTCGAGTTCGTCGCCGCCCCGGGCGAGCTGCGGCAGCGGGTCGACCGCCACCGCATCGCGCAGGTGCTCGGCAACCTGATCGACAACGCCCTGCGCGTCACCCCCGCGGGCGGCGCGGTGGGCGTGGAGGTGGACGCCACGGCCGGCGGCAGGCGCGTGGTCGTGCGCGACGACGGCCCCGGCTTGCCGCCGGGCGACCCCGAGCGGCTGTTCGAGCGCTTCTACCGCGCCGCGGAGAGCCGCACGCGCGCCACCGGCGGAAGCGGGTTGGGGCTGCCGATCGCGCGCACGCTCGTCGCGACGCACGGCGGCCGGCTGCACGCCGAGCCCGACGACGCGGGCGGCGCGCGCTTCGTCGTCGACCTGGAGGTACCGACGTGAGGCACGACGGGCCCGAACCCCCTTCCGCGGTCGAGCGGCTCGGCCGCGACGACCGCTCGCAGGACCTGATCCGGCTGCTCGCCGCGTGGGCGCTCGTGCACGAGAGCGCCGACGACGCCTGGAAGGCGGCCGTCGCGCGTGGCGAGGCCGGCCGGCCCGCCGGGCCCGCCGGCCCTGGTGGACCCGGCGACCCCGGCGACGCCGGCGCCTTCGCCGATGGCCTCGCCGCGCTGGTCGCGGCCGAGAAGGAGCGGCTGAAGGCGCGGCTGCGCGAGCCCGCCGGCGGTGCCGACGCCGGCGCCCGCGACGAGGGCGCCATCGGACGCCAGCTCGAAGCGGTCGCCTTCGAACTCGCCGAGCTGCGCGGCCGGCTCGAGTCGCTGGAGGCGTCGATCGACGCGCTCCTCGCGCGCGGCGCCCCGGCCGACCCCGGCGCCGACCCCACGGGCTGACGCCGATGCCCGTCCGCGGCCGTCCGGTCGCCGCCGTGGCGCTTCGCCGCGGTGCCCGCGCCGCGTGGGCGACCGGCCTGGGCCTGCGGCGTGGCCGCGCCGCCCGAGCCAAGGGCGCCCGCGAGCTCCGCCTCGCCTGCGAGGAGCTGGGCCCCACGTTCATGAAGCTCGGCCAGCTCGCCTCGGTGCGCCCCGACCTGGTCCCGCCCGAGGTGGTCTTCGAGCTCGAGCGCCTGCGCGAGCGGGTGCCGGCCGTGCCGCTCGATGAGGTGCGCGCGATCGTGGCCGCGGAGCTGGGGGCGCCGCCCGAGCGCGTCTTCGCCAGCTTCGACCCCGAGCCCGTGGCCACCGCGTCGATCGCGCAGGTCCACCGCGCCACCCTCGCGGCCGCCTACCGGCCGGTGGTCGGGGAGCCCCTGCCCGCGGGTGCGCCGCTCGCGGTGAAGGTGGTGCGCCCCGGCGTCGCGGAGGCGATCGCCGCTGACGTCGCGTGGGCGCGGCGCTGGCTGGCGCGCCTCGCCCGCTGGCCGAGCGTGCGCCGGTGGCGGGCGTCGGCGCTGCTCGACGAGTTCGAGGCCTCGCTCGCGCGCGAACTCGACCTGCGTCGCGAGGGGCGGTTCGCCGACCGCTTCGCCTTCGACTTCGCCGACGACCCGCGGGTGCTCGCGCCGCGGGTGGTATGGCGCCACACCACGCGTCGCGTGCTGGTGACGGAGTACGTCGAGGGGTGGCGCCTGAGCGAGCTGGGCGACGCCGAGCGCGCCGGCATCGACGCGCGCGGCCTCGCGGTCCACGGCGCGGAGGTCTTCCTGCGGCAGGTGCTCGTCCACGGCCGCTTCCACGCCGACCTGCATCCCGCGAACCTCTTCGTCACGCCCGACGGCCGCGTCTGCTACCTGGACTTCGGCATCGTCGGCCGCACCGAGCCCGCGCAGCGCGAGGCGATCGCCCAGGTGTTGGTGGCGCTCGCCTACGGCGACCCCGGCCGGGCGCTGCGCGCCTCGCGCGCCCTCGGCCTCGAGGTACCCGACGCCTTGGTGCCGGCGGTACGCGCGCGGGTCGCCGAGCTGGTCGCCACCCACCTCACGGGGCCCGCGCCGACCGACCTGCGCGGCTTCGCCTTCGGCTTCCTCGCGATGCTCTCGGACCTCCGCATCGCGATCCCCGAGGGGTACGGGCTCCTGGTCAAGGCGCTCGTGACCGTCGAGGGGGTCGCGCGCGCGCTCTACCCGGACATCGACATCCTGCGGACGGCGGGTCCGTACGCCACCCGGCTGGTGGCCGCGCAGCTGCTGCGCCCCGAGCGGCTCCGTGCGCGGGCGCCGGCGGCGCTGCGGGCGGCGCTGCAGGAGCTGCTGGCGTGAAGCCCGGTCAGGTCCAGGGCATCGCGGCACGCCGGCGCCAGTAGGCCTCCGATGGCTCCGCGAGCGGGGCGAGCGCCTCGGCCGCCTCGGCGTCCCAAACGACCTCGAGCGCCCGCAGGTTGGCCTGCAGCTGCGGCACGGTGGTGGCGCCGCTGAGCACGACGTCGGCCCACGGCTGGGCGAGAACCGCGGCGAGCGCGAGGGCGTCGACGGTCGCGCTGAGCCGAGCGGCCCCGTGCGCCAGCCGCTCGTGGCCTGCGGCGGCCTCCTCGTCGCGCTGCCGATCGGTGAGGCGGCCGTTGGCGAGCGCCTCCTTGACGATCACGCCCATCCCGGCGGCGCGGGCCGCGGCCAGCGCCACGCCCGCCGAAGGCTCCAGCAGGTTCCAGGTCGCTTGGACGGCGTCGAAGAGGCGCTCGCCGTCGATGCGGAGCTCGATCGCCCGTTCGATCACGGCCGCCTGCCGCGGGCCGCTGGTCGTGAGGCCGATGCGCAGGCCCTGGCGCCGGAGGGCGGCGAGCTCGGCGAGCAGCGCGGCGTCGTCGAGGGCGGGGCTGTCGGGCGTGACCGAGTGGACCTGGTAGAGCCCGAGGTGGTCGCCCAGCAGCGCGCGGCTCTCGGGCCATTGGCGCCGAAGCGCGGCGAGCGAGTGCTCCTTGACCTCGTGGGTCTGGGCGTCGACCCGCCACTCGGCGGTGTAGGTGTACCCCCACTTCGAGCTCACCAGCGCCTCGCCGGGCGCGACGTCCCGGCGGGCGAGCCAGCTGGCCAGGAAGGCCTCGGCGCGGCCGTAGGAGCGCCCCGCGTCGAAGGCGCGGACGCCGCCGGCCCAGGCCGCGTCGAGCACGGCGTGGGCGCGCGCCTCCATGGCAGCGACGGAGCGGTCGCCCGCGAGGTCTTCGCCGTGGCCGACGTTGAGGTAGCCCGGGCGGCCGAGCGCGGCCAGGCCGAGGCCGATGCGGGAGACGGCGAGGCCGGTGGCGCGGAGCTCATGCGGATGCGGTGGGGGCGGGCGAGGGGGCACGGCCCAGGGTACCGAGCGCGGCACCGCGACGCAGCGCGTCCGTGGGGTGTGGATGCGCCGGACCGGCGAGCGGCCCTGGTTAGGCTGGACCCATGAAGCGACCGCGCACCGTCCCCGTCCGCTGGCTCGTCGCCCTGCTGCTCGCCTCGCTGTTCGCCGCCGCCGCCGCCCAGGTCGACGAGCGCGCCCGCACGCTGCTCGAGGGGCTGGTGCCGCCGGCCGGCGAGACCGTCGACACGCTCCAGCAGGTGATGGTCATGACGCTGCACCAGCAGGGCGACACCGAGGTCCGCACCAACTCGATCATCGACTACGTCAACCGCCGCGCCGCCATCGAAACCGAGGTCGGACCGGGCATGGTGGCCACCGTCGTCATCGCCGACGGGCAGACCCGCATGGTGCTGGGTGGCATGTCGCTGCCGCTGCCCCCGGCGCTCGGCGACGCGTTCGACGACGTCTTCGACCGCGACCCGGGCGAGGCCTTCCCCGAGGGCACCTTCTAGGCGAACGAAGGAGGCGTGGCCGGCATGCACGTCGCGACGCTGCTGCTGCTCGTCCTGAGCGTGGGCCTCGCCAGCCAGTGGCTGGCATGGCGCCTGCGGCTCCCGGCCATCGTGGTGCTCATCGCCGCCGGCATCGTGCTGGGCCCGGTGACGGGCGTCATCGACCTCGGCCTGTCGCAGGCCGGGTTCTCGGAGCTGATCGGCCTGGGCGTCGCCATCATCCTCTTCGAGGGCGGGATGGCGCTGCAGCTGGGCGAGCTGCGCCGGGTCGGTCGTGGCGTCGGCCGCCTCACGGTCCTCGGCCCGCCGCTCGCGTGGACCTTTGGCGCGCTCGCGGCCCACTACGTCGCGGGCCTCAGCTGGCCCGTCGCGTGGGTCCTGGGCGCCATCCTGGTGGTCACCGGCCCCACCGTGATCCTGCCGCTCATCCGCCAGGCGCGCCTGAACAAGGATTCCGCCTCGCTCCTCAAGTGGGAGGGCATCGTCAACGACCCCGTGGGCGTGCTGTTGGCAGTGCTGACCTTCCAGTACTTCACCATCGCCGGCGACGGGGTGGCCGACGCCCTCGCCGGCCTGGGTGCCGCCGTGGCCGCCGCGGTGGTGCTCGGCGGCGCGGGGGGCTGGCTCACCGGGACGGCCTTCCGCCGCGGCGCCGTGCCCGAGCACCTCAAGGCGCCGGTGCTCACGGTGCTGGTGTTGGTCGTCTACTGGGCGAGCAACCTCGTGCAGCACGAGGCCGGGCTGCTGAGCGTGACGGTGATGGGGCTGGTGATCGGCACCATGCCGCTCGTCGAGCGCGAGACGCTGCGGCACTTCAAGGAGAACCTGACGGTGGTGCTGCTGTCGGTGCTGTTCGTGGTCATCCCCTCGCAGCTCTCGCTCGAGCACCTGGCGCTGATCGACCTGCGGGCAGCGGCCTTCGTGCTCGCGGTCCTGTTCGTGGTGCGGCCGCTGGCGATCGGGATCGCCTTGATCGGGGCGCCCGTGCGCGCGGAGAACAAGCTGCTGCTCGCCTGGATCGCGCCGCGCGGCATCGTCGCGGCGGCGACCGCGAGCCTGTTCGGCCCCGCCCTGGTGGAGGCCGGCTACCCTGACGCCGAGCGGCTGCTGCCCTTCGCCTTCCTGATCATCCTGGCGACGGTCCTGGCGCACGGCTTCTCGATCGGCCCGCTCACCCGCCGGCTCGGGCTCGCCGCCCGGCGCGCCAACGGGCTGCTGGTCGTCGGGGCGACGCGATGGACCCGCGCGCTGACGGGCGCGCTCCGCCGCCTCGACGTCGACGTGCTCGTGGCTGACGGCGCCTACGCGCGGCTGCGCGGGCTGCGGATGGACGGCGCGCCGGTCTTCTACGGCGAGGTCCTCTCCGAGGAGGCCGAGGAGGCGCTCGAGACGCAGCACCTGAGCCACCTCCTGTGCGCGACCGACAACGACTTCTACAACGCCCTCGTCTGCAAGGCGTGGGGTGCGCGCTTCGGCCACCACCGCTCGCTGCAGCTCGCCACCCACCAGGAGTCGGGGGACGAGGCCAAGCGGATGACGCTGCAGCAGCGCGGCTACCTCGCCTTCGACGAGGACGCCGACTTCGAGACGTTGCAGCGCCGCCTCGACGAGGGATGGACGGTGCAGACGTCGAAGCTGACCGACGCCTACGGCCTCGAAGACCTCGTGGAGCGCCTCGGCGCGACCGGCGAGGCCTGGGTGCTGCTCGGCGGCGTCGCCCCCGACGGGGGGTTGCGCCTGCACTCGGTCGAGCAGCCGGTCGAGCCCGAGGCCGGATGGCGCGTCCTCGCGTTCGCGCCGCCGACGGCCCGCGGCGGGGCGAACGGCCGCGGCGGATCCGGGGCCGACGCCGTATCCTGAGCTTGGGACCGCGATCGCGGCCGCCACCGCGCGGCCGCCGGTTCGAAGGAGGCCCCGATG
>JARGGE010000080.1 GCA_029210865.1 Trueperaceae bacterium | reverse complement strand
CTCAAAGACTCGACATCCATACCAGACCAATATACTCAACACCCACCGTTCGTTCAAGTTATTCTGCATAGACTCCTAACCTCCGAGCCCGACCCCCTCCGTAGGCCGGCCGTCGCTCAGAACCCGACCGCCTGACCGTCCTTGCGCTGATCGGAGCCGGCCACGTAGCCGTCCGCGGTGCGCCAGACGAGCTGCGCGCCGCCGAAGCCGAAGCTCGCCTCGGGGGCGGTGGCCGTCACCTCGTGGCCGAGCGCGCGCAGGCCCTCGAGCGTGGCGCCCGGGAAGCTCGACTCGATGGCGACCTCGCGGCCGGCGACGACGCGCCAGCGCGGGGCGTCGGAGGCGGCCTGCGGGTTCTGGCCGTGGCCCACCATGCGCAGCACCATCTGCACGTGCCCCTGGGCCTGCATCGGCCCGCCCATGACGCCGAAGCTGCAGCGCGGCGCGCCACCTTCGGTCAGGAAGGCCGGGATGATCGTGTGGAACGGGCGCTTGCCGCCGCCGACGCGGTTCGGGTGCCCCGGCTCGAGGACGAAGCCGGCCGCGCGGTTCTGGAGCGAGATGCCCGTGCCCGGCACCACCACGCCGCTGCCGAAGCCGTAATAGTTGGACTGGATGAGGCTGACCATGCGCCCGTCGGCGTCCGCGGCGGTGAGGTAGACGGTGCCGCCGCGCTTGGGGGCACCGTGCCCCGGGTCACCGGCCCGCGCGGGATCGATCAGGCGCGCGCGTTCGGCCAGGTAGCCGTCGTCGAGCAGGTCGGTGGCGGCGACCTCGGTCATGAAGTCGGCGTCGGCGACGTAGCGCTCGGCGTCCGCCAGGGCGAGCTTGGTCGCCTCGATCTGCAGGTGCAGCCACGCGACCGAGTCGACCTCGAGCGCGTCGAAGCCGGGCACGTGGCGCAGGATGCCGAGCGCGATCAGCGCGGCGAGCCCCTGACCGTTCGGCGGGATCTCGTGCAGCTCGGTGCACTGCCACGCCGTCGCGAGCGTGCCCACCCAGTCGGCGCGGTGCTCCGCCAGGTCGGCGCTGTCGAGCAACCCCCCCTGGGCGCGCGCGTGCGCGACCATCGCGTCGGCGAGGGCGCCGCGGTAGAAGGCCTCACCGCCGCTGGCGGCGATCGCCTCGAGCGTCCGCGCCTGGTCGGGGAAACGCCAGGTGGCGCCCGCCGCCGGGGTCGCGCCGCCTGGGGCGAAGTCGCGGTTCCAGTCGGGTTGATCGGCGAAGGCCGACGCCGAGAGCCGCCAGGCGCGCGCCGTGATCGGCGACACCGGGAAGCCGCCCTCGGCGTAGTGGATCGCCGGCTCGAAGAGCGCCTCGAACGGCAGCCGCCCGAGGCGCCGCGACAGCTCGGCCCAGGCCGAGACCGCCCCGGGCACGCTGACGGCGTCCCAGCCGCGGAGCGGGATGGCGTCGCGACCAACGAAGCGGTCGGGCGTCAGCGCGCGCGGGCTGCGCCCGGAGGCGTTGAGGCCGTGCAGCTCGCGGCCGTCCCAGACGATCGCGAAGGCGTCGGAGCCGATGCCGTTCGAGGTGGGCTCGACCACGGTGAGCGCGATCGCGGCGGCGACGGCCGCGTCGACGGCGTTGCCGCCGGCCCACAGCATCCGCAGCCCGGCCTGGGCCGCGAGCGGCTGCGAGGTGGCGACGACGTTGCGCGCGAGCACGGGCATGCGGCGCGAAGGGTACGGGGCATCGAACTGCATGCGAGCCTCCAGGGGGCGGAAGGGCGCGTCAGCGGAAGAAGGTCATGCCGACGAGTCCGCCCACGACGATCAGCACGGCGGGGTGGATGCCGAACCGGACCGAGAGCACGAACGAGGCGACCGCGACCACCCAGAGCCCGGCGTTCCCGAGCCACTGGGCCGGCCTGCCGAGCGCGCTGGGGACGAACTGCCAGACGACGAGCATGAGCAGCGCGATGACCACCGGGCGCACGCCGGTCAGGAAGCCGGCGACGGCCGGTGCCTCGCGGTAGCGCAGGTAGAGCCCGCCGAGCAGCACCATGGCCACGATCGTGGGCACCGACAGCGCGAGCAGGCCGACGATGGCCCCCGGCGGACCGGCGACCTGGTGGCCGACGTAGCCGGCGAGCTTGGTCGCGATGGGGCCCGGGAGCGCGCTCCCGAAGGCGTAGGCGGTGAGGAACTCCTCCTTCGTCATCCACTCCCGCAGACCGACGACCTCGGCCTCGATGAGGGGGATCATGGACGGCCCGCCGCCGAACCCGAACACGCCGATGCGGAAGAAGGAGACGGTCAGGTCGATGAGGTCGCGCACCGTGGGCTCCAGACCGGGACGTCAGGCCGCGTCGCGCGGATCGAGCGCGTCGCGCAAGCCGTCCCCGAAGAGGTTGAAGGCGAGCACCGTGAGGAAGATCGAGACCCCCGGCCAGATGGCCATCCAGGGCGCCTGCACGAGGAAGTTCTTCGCCACGTTGAGCATGCCACCCCACGAGGGGGTCGGGGGCTGGACGCCGAGGCCCAAGAAGGACAGCGACGACTCGGCGATGATCGCACCGGCGATCGTCAGCGTCGCCTGGACGAGGATCGGAGCGAAGGCGTTCGGCAGCACGTGGCGGGCCAGCAGGCGCAGGTCGCGGGCGCCGAGCGCGACCGCCGCCTGCACGTAGTCCTCCGCCCGCACCGCGAGCACCTGCCCGCGCGTCAGGCGCACAAAGGTCGGGGCGCTCGCGATGCCGATGGCGATCATCGCGTTCGTGAGGCTGGGCCCCAGCGCGGCCGCGAGAGCGACGGCGAGGATCAGGAACGGGAAGGCGAGCAGCGCGTCGGTGACGCGCCCGATCAGCTCGTCGACGACGCCGCCGTAGTAGCCCGCCACGAGGCCGAGCGGCACGCCGAGCGCGAGCGCGATCAGGACGCTGATGACGCCCGCCTGCAGGCTCGCGCGCGCCCCGTGGATGACGCGCGACAGGACGTCGCGGCCGATCTCGTCGGTCCCGAGCAGGTACGCCGTCGACGGGGCTTGCCGCAAGGCACCGAAGTCGGTCCGTGCCGGCTCGTACGGCGCCAGCCAGGGGGCAGCGGCCGCGACCACGACGAACAGCAGCACGACCACCAGACCGAACACGGGCAGCGGCCGCTTGACCATCCGCCGCAGTCCGCGCTGCCGCGTCCACCAGGTGGCGACGCCGCCGCGCGGCGCGCTCGAGACGCTCGCCGCCCGTGTCATCCGCGCCCCAGGAAGGCGATCTTGGGGTTCAACACCGCGTAGAGCACGTCGACGACCAGGTTGATCGCGATGTACGCGGCGGCGGTGAACAACACGACGCCTTGCACGACCGCGTAGTCGCGGTTGAACACGGCGTCGACGACGAGCTTGCCGAAGCCAGGGATGGTGAAGACCTGCTCCGTGAGGACCGCGCCGGAGAGCAGCGCACCGAGCTGGAGGCCGAGCACCGTCACCACGGGCAGCAGTGCGTTGCGCATCGCGTGCCGAACGATGACGACGATTCCTCGCGCGCCCTTGGCGTGGGCGGTGCGGACGAAGTCCTGCTGCAGGACCTCCAGCATGGACGAGCGCATCTGGCGCATGAGGACCGCCGCGAGCCCGGTACCGAGCACGAAGGCGGGCATGAGCATCCGCCGCAGGTTCTCGATCGGGTCCTCCAGGAGCGGCACGAACCCGGACGCCGGAAGCCATCGGAGCTGGACGGAGAAGAACAGGATGAGCATGATCCCGAGCCAGAAGTTCGGCACCGAGAGGCCCGACAACGCGAAGACCGTGGCCGAGTGGTCGGCCAGGCTCCCCTTGCGCACCGCCGCTACGACGCCGGCCGGGATCGCGATCGCGACCGCCACGAGGAGCGAGAGCAGCGCCAGTTCGATGGTCACCGGGAGCTTCTCGAGGATCAGTTCAGATACGGGCTGGTTCGTGCGGAGCGACGTCCCGAGGTCGCCACGCGCCACCTGGCCGAGCCAGGCGAGGTACTGGACGGGGACCGGGTCGTCGAGCCGGTAACGTTCACGCAGGAACGCGATGACCTCGGGGTCCTTCTGCTCGCCGGCCAGGATCGTGGCAGGGTCGCCGGGCAGCGAACGCTGGATGCCGAACACCATGAGGGTGACGATCAGCAGCGTCGGGATGGCGGTGAGGGCTCGGTTGAGCGCGAATCGGAACACGCCCACCTCCAGCGGACGCGGCGGCCCGGGCGTGCGGGCCGCGCTCGGAGGACGCCCCCCCGGTGGACCCGGGGGGCGTCCGAAGGCGTCCTCAGTTCAGGCGCACGTCCTGCAGGCGGATCAGGCCGTCTGGGTAGGCGACGAAGCCCTCGAGGTCCGCCGTGTGCGGGAAGAACAGCTGCTGGTGGTACAGGTAGATGATGTGGCGGTGGGGCAGGTACCGCTCGGCCGCTCGGCGGTAGAGGTCGTAGCGCTCGGCCGGGTCACCGGCGGCGCGCGCGGCATCGAGGAGCGCCGTGGTCTCGGCGTCGCAGTAACCGGTCTCGTTCAGGTTGCCTTCGCAGGTGTGGAACTGGTGGATGTTGCCGTCGGGGTCGAGGCGCCCGGACCAGCCGACCTGGAAGACGTCGTAGGCCCCCTCCTCTTGAAGGGTCAGCGCGCTCGCGAACTCGGTGGCGCGGATGCTGACGTCGAACCCGGCCTCGGCGACGAGCGCCTGGATGACCTCGCCGATGCGGACCCCTTGCGGGTTGTTGCCCACCATCAGCTCGAACGCCACCCGCTCGTAGCCGGCCTCGGCGAGCAGCGCCTTGGCGCGCTCGACGTCGCGGGCGGGGATCGGGAGTTCCGCGATGTACCACGGGCTCGAAGGGGGCACCGGCTGGTTCCCGACGACGAACAGGCCGTCGAACACCACCTGGTTGATCACGTTCCGATCGAGCGCGAGCTCGAGCGCCTCACGCACGCGGACGTCCGAGAGCGGATGGTCGCGCGGACCCGGGTTCGAGACGTTGACCGTGATGCCCTGGTAGCCGAGGCTCGGGGCGCTCTGGACGACGAGCGAGGGATCCGCCTCGACGATCGAGAGATCCGACGGGGCCGGCCGTTCGATCAGCTGCAGGTCGCCCGACTGGAGGTTCGCGAGGCGCACCGACGTGTCGGGGATGGGCAGGTAGACCACGCGGTCGACGTGGATGCGGTCGGCGTCCCAGTAATCGGGGAAGCGCTCGACGGTGATGCGGTCCTGGGCGACGCGGTCGACGAAGCGGAAGGGCCCCGCGCACACCGGGGCGTTGCCGAAGCCCTCACCCGCCGCCTCGGCGGCGGTGGGCGAGACCATCATGCCGGCCCGGTCGGCGAGCTGGGCGATCAGCGGCGCGAACGGCTGCGACAGCGTGATCGTCACCTCGAAGGGGCCGCTGGCGACCACGTCGGTGATCTGCGCGATCTCGCTGCGCCGGTTCGAGCCGGGCAGCTCGAGCGAGCGCTCGAGGTTGTAGACCACGGCCTCGGCATCGAAGGCGGTGCCGTCGTGGAAGACGACGCCCTGGCGAAGACCCAGCGTGAGCGTGAGCCCGTCCGCCGACGTGGTGTAGCCCGTCGCGAGCATCGGCACGATCTCGGCGCTCGGCGTCAGCTCGAACAGCTTGTCGCACAGGCTCGCGAACACGATGCGGCCGACGTAGGTGCGGCCGAGGTCCGGGTCGAGGACGTCCGGGTCCTCGGCCAAGCCGATCCGCACGGTCGTCTGGGCGAGCACCGTCCCGACGAGCAGGGCGGTGGTGAGGGCGAGCAACCAACGCTTCATGGGTCCTCCTGGGTCGACCCGGTGACGGCCGCGGGCCGCGATCGGGGTGCGCAGACGCTACACGTCCATCTTGCGTTTTGTCAACCTTCACGCTTGCTTCTCTACGCGTTCCGTAGTACACAGGGTTCTATGGTTATGCACCGCGCAATCCATCGTGCCGCGCGACCGGGCCGTCCGCGGTGACCCTCGACGCCCTCGACCGTTCGCTGCTGGCCGCCCTGGAGGACGACGGGCGACGGCCCTACCGCGACATCGCCCGCGACCTGGGGGTGGCCGAGGCCACGGTCCGTCACCGCGTCGCCAAGCTCGTCGACTCCGGGCTCATGCGCATCACCGCCGTCGGCGACCCGCTCGCGCTGGGCGTCGAAGTGGCGGCGATCGCGATGCTCCGGCTCCGCCCCGGCACCGTGCAGGGCAGCGCGGAGCGCCTGACCGCCTACCCGAACGTCCGCTTCGTCGGCGCCTCGTTCGGTGCCGCCGACCTGATCATCCAGACCCTGCATCGCGACATCGACGAGCTCCACACCTTCATGACCCACGAACTCCCGGCGGCGCTGCCCGGGCTCGTCTCGACCGAGACGTTCCAGCTCGCCAAGGTGCACAAGAGCTCGTGGGATTGGAAGGCCTGGTTCGCCGCTCAGGAAGCGGCCGACGAGCCCTGATCGGCCACCGCGTCCTCACCGCGGACGACCGGCGCGCAGGCGGCGCGCACGAAGCGCGGCACGAGCGCGAAGCCGAGCGCGTACCCGACCGCCAGGACGCCAGCGCCGGCGAACAGGAAGGGTGAGCGCTGGGCCGAGAGCACGGCGAGGGCCAGGAACCAGGCGGGGACCGACAGCGCGACCGCCGCGGCGATCGCGCCGCCCAGCGCGGTCCCCTTCCCCGGGGCGCGGCTCGCCGCCCACGCCAACACGACGCCCAGCGGTAGATGCACGACCCCGAAGGCGAGCAACACCGCGGCGATCGCATCGTTCGGGCGGGGCGAGGTCGGCAGCGCCGCGGCCAGGGCGGTACCGATGACGAGCGCGAGGAGCGTCTGGGCGAGGAAGACGCTCCCGTACGCGAAGCGCAACGCCGCGCCCGCCACCGGTCCGGACGGGACCTCGGCGGCGAAGAACGGCGTCAGCGGCGTGCGCACGTGGCCGCGCCGCGGCTCAGTGGTGCGCGTCGGGGTCGTGGGTGTTCTGGACGAGCCAGCCACCGAGCACGACCAGCGCGGTCGCGAAGAACGTCAGGCCGCCGAGGACGAGGACCGAGTACAGGGCGATCGAGGTCAGGGTGCTCACGCGGTGGAGTCTACCAGGGGCGTCGGGGCCGGGCGCCAGCGGCGGACCAGGACGAGGAAGCGCGCGAACAGCGCGCCTCCGGCGACGGCCAGACCCAGCACCAGGCCCCACCACAGGCCGACGCCCCCCAGGCCGGCCCCGAACGCGAGCGCCAGGCCACTGCCGAGGCCGACCAGCCAGTACGACACCATCGTGATCCACATGGGCGCGCGCGTGTCCTTCAGGCCGCGCAGGGCGCCGATGGCGGTCACCTGCAGCCCGTCGAAGAGCTGGAAGGCGGCGGCCACGCCCAGGAACACCACGGCGTGGCCGACGACCAGCGCGTTCGCCGGGTCGCGGACGTCGAGGTACAAGCCCACGACCGCCCCCGGGGCGAAGCGGAAGAGCGCCGCCGTCGCGACCATCAGGAGCAGCGCGAGCCCGATGCCGACCGCCCCCGCCGCGCGCGCGCCGATGGGGTCGCGGCGCCCAACGGCGTGGCCGACGCGGGCGCTCGTCGCGACCCCCAGCGCGAGCGGCAGCATGAAGGTCATCGAGGCCGACTGGATGGCGATCTGGTGGCCGGCGAGCTCGGCCGCCCCGATGCGGCCCATGAGCAGCGCCGACACCGCGAAGAGGCCGGTCTCGAAGCCGACCGTCACCGAGATCGGCCAGCCCAGGCGGACGATCTCGCGCGCCGTCGGCCCGTCCCAGCGCCAGCGGCCTCCGAGCGCCGAGGGCGCGCGGTAGCGCCAACCGACGTAGGCGAGCGCGAGCAGCGCCATCGCGGCGTAGACGAGGCTCGTCGCCACCCCGGTACCCGCCAGGCCGAGCGCGGGGAACCCCCAGCGACCGAACATGAACGCCTGGTTGGCGACGACGTTCAGCCCCACCCCGACGATCGCCACGTACATCAGCGGGCGCGTGTGGCCCTGCCCCTCGAGGTACGCGCGCAACGCGGTGAAGACGAGCAACGGCCCCATCGCGAAGGCGACGGTGCGCAGGTACGCCGACGCCAACTCGACCACCGTCGGGTCCTGCCCCAGGACCCGCAGGAGCGTCGGCATCGCGAACAGCAGCCCCGTGGCCGGCGGGGTGAGGGCCAGCGCCCACAGCACGCCTTGACGCAGGGCGCGGACCGCCTCCTCGGGACGGTGCGCCCCGGTCGCCTGGGCCACGAGCGGCCCCACCGCGAAGAGCGTCGACGAGAGCACGACGGCGACCACGAAGAAGGCGACGCTACCGAGCGCGATCCCGGCCAGCGCGTCGGGACCGAGCCGGCCGGCCATGAGCGTGTCGACGAAGCCCATCGCGTGCTGCGCGATCTGGGCGACCGCCAGCGGTAGGGCCACCGCCACCAGGATGGGGGTCTCGCGACGCACGGCGTCCAGCACGCGCGCCACTCTACCGCGCGGCTGCCCTCCGTCCGGGCGCCGCCGGCGCGGACCGAACCTTCTCATCGCCGTGAAGCGGTACGTTGGGGCATGGCCCGCATCGCCGTCGTCGTTCTGGTCGTGCTCGTCGCCGCCGTCGCGGTGGCGTGGCGATTCGAGTTCCTCCCCAACCCCTTCGCCCGCGATCCCGGCCCGCCGCCGGTGCCGGCGGTCCTGACGGCGCTCGCCTCGGGGGACGACGCCGCCTTGACCGCCGCCCTCGAGGCCGGTGCCGACCTGGCCGTCCTCGACGCCGAAGGACGGCCGCCGCTGCACGTCGCGGCGCTGGCCGGCCGGACGACCGCGCTCGAGCTGCTCCTCGACGCCGGGGCCGACGTCCAGTGGGCGGCCGCCGACGGCAGCACCGCGCTCCTGCTCGCCTTGCGCCACGCGTCCGACGTGCGGGCGCCGCTGCTGCTGCTCAACGCCGGTGCCGACCCCACGGTTCGCGACGCCGCCGGGTCGGGCGTGGTCGAGCACGCCACGGCGAACGCGGCCGTTCGCAACAGCGGCCTCTTCGCGCGCCTGCGCGACCTGGCCGAGGAACCGTTCGTGCGCGGCTGGCCCAGCGGCTACGTGATCCCGGTCGCCGGATCGACGATCAGCTCGCGGGCCGCGCACTGGCCGAACGCCCCGCGCGCGTACCGCAACGGCACCCACGAGGGCTTCGACTTCTACGACCGCGCGGTGTCGGGCACGGCGCAGATCGCCTTCGGCACGCCGATCGTCGCCGTCGCCGACGGCCGCGTCGTGCGCGCCGACCACGACTACGTCGAGCTGAACCTGGCCGAGTACGAAGGCATCATCGCCGAGGCGCAGCGGGTGCTCTCCACCCCCGCCGAGATCCTCGACCAGCTCCGGGGCCGCCAGGTCTGGGTCGAGCACGTGAGCGGCTACGTGAGCCGCTACGCCCACCTGTCCGAGATCCCGGCCGACGTGCAGGTCGGCCAGGCCGTCGTGCAGGGCCAGGTGGTCGGGCTGACGGGCAACTCGGGGACCCTCGAGGCGGCCGAGGGGACGCGCGACGACCCG
>JARGGE010000007.1 GCA_029210865.1 Trueperaceae bacterium | reverse complement strand
GGAGCTCGCTCTGGAGCAGGGTGTGGCCCTCGAGCGGGGTGCCGGGCTCGACCTTGATCCACTCCAGGTCTAGGTTGCCGAGCGCGAGCTGTAGGTCCTCGCGGTCGGGGGCGGCGACGAGCTGCGAGCCGAGCAGCATCGCGAGCTGCTGCGCCTCGACGCCGCCGAGGGTCAGGACGTCGCAGGGGCGGTCCGCCTGCTCGAGGAAGTGGTACAGCTGCCGCTCGCCGTCGGGCTTGACGATCACCGCGACGTGGCCCCCCTCGTCGAGCGCGACGACGTACTTCTTCCCGACGCCCGGCAGCGTCGATTCCTTGACCTTCGGACCGGTGGGGGCGGTTCGGTTCATGGCCGCATGCTAGCCCTGCGGCCCGCCCGCAGACGTGACCACGAGACCTCGGCGCCCAGCCGCCAGAACAGCGGCACGTCGACGCCGAGCATCAGGACCGCCTCCTGCGGCAGCGTGGTGTCCTCGTCGAGGAAGGCCAGCACCCGCGGGGCCGGGTTGCGCTCGAAGAGCCGCGCGAAGAAGCTCGCCCCGTCCTGGCGGCCGGTGGCGAGGCCGCGCAACAACACCGCGTCCATCCAACCGTGGCGACCGCGACCGGCCGGGAGCGCTGGCGGCGCACCGGTCGCCGCCCAACCGCGCGCAAGCGCCTCGGCGTGGCGCACCGCGCGCGTGAAGGTGTAGCCGGTGCTCGCTTTGGTGCGGCCGCCGGCGGTGCCGATCGTCCGCACGCGCGGGCCGCGGCTGGCCGGGAACGGCCGGTCCGTCATCGGGATGACGCCGAGCTCGGTGCGCTCGATCCGGTAGCCCCCCAGGCCACGCACCTCGCACAGGTAGGTGCGCAGGCGCTCCGCGTAGGCCTCCTCGGGCCAGACCTCGGGGCCGAACACGGTGTACTCGACCAGCGCCCGGTGGGGCTCGGTCGGCAGCACGTACACGAAGCACGTGCCTCCCTCCTGCGGCACCCGGAAGTCCATGAAGGTGGCGACGCCGGGGTCGAAGGTCGGTTCGTCGGTCGCCACCTCCCAGCCGAGGAAGTGCTGCAGCAGCCGGTGGTAGCCGGCCGGCACGTCGTGGGGGACGCCGGTGGCATCGAGCGCCCAGGTGGCCTCGAGGCGCTCGCCGTCGACCTCCACCACCGCACGGTCGCCCTCGCTGCGAACGTTCGCGACGCGGCCCACACGCCGCTCGAGCTGGGGCCGCGCGGCCGTCCAGGCCTCCATGGCGTCGAAGAAGTCGCCGCCGCGGATCATCTTGTACGCGTAGGGCGCCACGGCGAGGCGCTGGGCCACGCCGCCGTGCGCGAAGAGGTCGAGCGCGTCCCAGCGGTGCGCGACCAGGTCCTCGAACGGCCCCGGCGCGCGCTCCCAGAAGCACCAGGTGCGGTCGTCGCCGCGGCGCGGAGCGGCGTCGACGAGCAGCACGCGCAGGTCGCCGAGGCCGTGGCGCTCGAGCGCGCGCAAGGCGGCGAAGCCGGCCAGGCCAGCGCCGGCGACGATGAGGTCGTACGCTTCCTCCGCCACGCACGCAGCGTACGCGAGCCGGACGCTTCGCGCCGCCGCGCGCGGTAGCCTCGGGGCGTGACGCCGCTCGCCCTCGACCGCCACGCCGACCGCTTCCTCCCGCTCCAGGGGACGACCAACACCCGCGACCTGGGCGGCCTACCGCTCGCCGGCGGTGGCACCACCACCCGCGGCCGCGTCTGGCGCTCCGACGCCCCGCTCCTGCTCGTGCAGGAGGACCTCGACGCGCTCGCGCGCATCGGCTTGACGACGGTCATCGACCTGCGCGAGGCGAGCGAGCTGGCGCAGGAGCCGAACGCGCTGGCGGGGCACCCGTACGTGGTGGTCCACCACGTGGAGGTGTGGCGGCTGGTGAACGAGCGGGGCGGGCGACCGGTCGACCCCTTCGACATCACCGCCTTCTACGTCGCGGCGCTCGATCACGCCGGCGACGCCTTCGCCCAGGGCGTGCGGCTGCTCGCCGACGCCTCCGGCGCGGCGGTCTTCCACTGCACGGTGGGCAAGGACCGCACCGGGCTGCTCGCCGCGCTGGTGCTCGAGGCGGTGGGCGTACCGCGCGCAGCGGTGCTCGAGGACTTCGCGCTCACCCACGACCGGATCGACACCGTGCGCGAACGCCTGCTCGCCGACGCGGTGCGCCGCGGCGTCGACCCGCAGCAGTTCCAGCGCCTGCTCGGCGCCACCGCGGACCTGCTCGAGCCGGCGCTCGCGCACCTCGACCGCCGCCACGGCGGCGCGGTCGCCTACCTGCGCGCCGCCGGCGTCGACGACGCCACGCTGGCGCGGCTGCGCACCAAGCTCGCGCCTGTTGGCGAGCCGCTCGTACCGTGACCGACCCGCACGACCCCCGCAACCCGGCGCAGCGCCTCGCGCACCTGCGAGCGCGCCTGGGCGACCTGCGCGCCTGGCGCGTGCGCGACGCGATGCCGCTCGGTCACTGGCGCGCCACCCCGCTGGGCGGCGAGCCCGTCGAGATCGCCGCGGGCGATCCCTGGCCCACCCGGGAGGGCGTGGTCGGCGACGGGACCGTCGGCGACGGACTCGTCGCCTTCGACCGCCACACCGTGACCTTCCCCGCCGACTGGCCGCTCGCCGACGTGCGCCTGGAGCTCGACGCCGGCGGCGAGGGGCTCGCGCTGGTGCACTCGAAGTTCGGGAAGCACGCCTTCGGCCTCGACCCGTACCACCGCGAACTGGCGGTGCCGGCACTGGCCTTCGGGCTGCGGCTCGAGGCGGTGGCGCGGCGCCCCTTCGGCGAGCCCGTTCCCGACCCGCGCTTCGGCGTCACCCGACTGCTGCGGCTCGACCGTGACGTCGAGGCGCTCGCCACCCGGCTGGCGGTCGTCGCCGAGGCGGTGGACGCGCTCCTGGCCGGGGGCCGCGACGCCGAGGCGGTCGACGCCCTGCTCGACGCCGCCGACGCCGCGCTGCACGGCCTGCACCTGCCGAGCGCCACCGAGGCGCTGCTGCCGCGGCTGGCGGCTCGAGGGGCCTTCGCACGTGGCTGGACGCCACCCGCCGACTTCGGCGACCCCCTGGCGCCGCTGGGCGAGGACGCCCGCGCGCGCGCGCGGGCCGCGGACGAGCGGCTGCGGGCCCTCCTGCACGCGGCCCGGGCGGCGCTGCCGCCGCGCGGACGGGTGGCGGCGGTTGGCCACGCCCACATCGACCTGGCCTGGTTGTGGCCGGTCGACGAGACGCGCCGCAAGGTGCGCCGCACCTTCGGCACCGTGCTGGGGCTGCTCGACGAGCGCGAGGGGTGGGCCTTCGGGCAGTCCTCGGCGGCGCTCCACGCCTGGTACGCCGCCGACGAGCCGGAGGGCTTCGCGCGCCTGCGCGCGCGGGTGGCCAACGGGCGCTGGGAGGTGCTGGGCGGCACCTGGGTGGAGCACGAGACCGCGATGAGCTCGGGTGAGTCGATGGCGCGCCAGCTCCTGCACGGCCAACGCTGGTTCGAGCGGCACCTGGGGGTCCGCGCCCGGATCGGCTGGCTGCCCGACTGCTTCGGCTTCAGCCCGGCCCTCCCGCAGCTGCTGCGCTCGGCCGGGATCGACGCCTTCGTGACCACCAAGACCAACTGGAACGACACGAACCGCCTCCCCTACGACCAGTTCCGCTGGGAGGGGCTCGACGGCTCGAGCGTCGTCGCCCACACGTTCGAGAACCCGTCCGATAACTACAACGCCGTTCTTGGGCCCGCCAGCGTCCTCGAGACCTGGCGCCGCCGGCGTCCGCGCGCGCCGCACCCCGAGACGCTGCTCTCGTTCGGCTACGGCGACGGCGGCGGAGGGCCGACGCGCGCCATGCTCGACGCCGCCGCCGCGATGGCCGAGCTGCCGGCGCTGCCCGAGCTCGTCTTGGGCCGCGTCGACGCCTTCGTCGAGCGCCTGACCGCCACCGCCACCGAGCGGCCGCTCCCCACCTGGCGCGGGGAGCTGTACTTCGAGCTGCACCGCGGCACGCTGACCTCGCAGGCGCGCACCAAGCGCGGCCACCGCCTCGCCGAGGCGCGGCTCGTCGAGGCCGAGGCATTGGCGGGGCTGGCGGCGTTCCTCGAGGGGGCGCCTGCCCCCGACCTCGACGAGGCCTGGACGCGCCTGCTCACGGTCCAGTTCCACGACGTGCTGCCGGGATCATCGGTGCGCGAGGTGGCGACGTGGGCCGAGGCGGAGCTGGCCGACGTGCAGGCGGCGGCCGAAGCGGTGGCGGCGGACGCGGCCGAGCGCCTCGCGCGAAGCCCGACGGGCGACGTCGGTACCCACCGCTGGATGCTCGCCAACCCGACGCTCGCCGAGCGCCCGGCACGCGCGCTGCTGCCGTTGGACGCCCACGTCGGCCAAGCCGTGGCCGGCGGCCGCGCCTGGGTCGGGCGCGCCCCGATCGCACCCCTCGCGCGCGACGTCCGCACGCTCGAGACGACGGACGACGTCGTGGTGGCGACGCCCGAGCGCCTCGCCAACCGCCGCATCGAGGCGCGCTTCGACGCCCATGGCGAGCTGATCGCCCTGCGCGACCTCGAGCGCGGTGCCGACCTACTGGTGGACGGCGGCCACCGGCTGTGGGTCTTCCCCGATCACCCGCGCGCCTGGGACGCCTGGGACGTCGAGGCCGGCTACGACGCAGACGGCGTCGAGTTGACGGGCGAGGGCCCGGCCGAGGTCGTGGAGGCGGGCCCGCTGCGCGGCGCGCTGCGTGTGGTCCGCACCTTCCGCGACAGCCGGATCGTCCAGACCTACCGGCTGTGGGCCGACGCCGCGCGCCTCGACGTGGCCACCGAGATCGACTGGCACGAGCGCCGCTGGCTGCTGCAGGCGCGCGTGCCGGTGGCGGTGCGCGCCGAGCGCGCCACCTTCGAGTGCGCCCACGGGGTCCTGACGCGCCCGACCCACCGCAACACCCCCTGGGACGCCGCGATGTTCGAGGCGCCCGTGCACCGCTGGCTCGACCTGAGCGAGCCCGGCCGCGGCGTCGCGCTGCTCAACGACGGCCGCTACGGCGCCCACGTGCATGGGCACGTGCTGGCGCTCTCGCTGCTGCGGAGCCCGGTCTGGCCCGACGCACGCGCCGACGAGGGGCACCACGAGGTCACGTACGCGCTGCTGGCGCACGGCGGCGACCCGATCGAAGCCGGCGTGCTGGCGGAAGCCGACGACCTGCACGCCCCGCTGCGCGCGCGGCCGACCGCGCGTCCCGCCGGCGTCGCGCGGGTGCTCGTGGCCGAGGGCGTACCGCTGGCGCTCTCCGGGTTCAAGCCCGCCGCCGACGGCGACGGCTGGGTGCTGCGGACCTTCGAGCCGCGCGGCGCGCGGGGGACGGTCCGCTGGACGGCGGCGCCGGGCTGGACGAACGCGGGGCCGGTGAGCGTGCTCGAGGAGCCGATCGAGGCCGGGGACGCCCTCGGGCCGTTCGCGGTGCGGGCCTGGCGGTGGCGGAAGGGATGATCGGGGGGGCGGCCCTGTGCCGGGGTTCGCGCCCGCCGCGGGGCCGTTCGCCCGCCGGTTTCGGCCGTTGGGGCGTCCGAATCGGCCGTTCCCGCGCGCTCCGGAGCGACCCGGCCGCATCGTCTTGACGAATGGCGCATACCGGGGTATGTTCGAAGGCATCAAGCACGAGGAAGCGCGGCGCCCATGGGGCGCCGAACTCGTTGTGGAACCCGGAGGCGGCCTCCGGTCAACCCTCCTGTTTGAGCATCGTCAACAGGAACACCAGCCGCGTCCGCGCCGTGACCGTGTGCGACACGGACGGCGCCATGTGCGCCCAGCTGCCGGGGCCGAACTCGTGGACCTCCGCGCCGAACCCGAAGGTCCCGTGGCCCTCGATCACCTGCATGATCGCGGGCTTGCTGCTCGTGTGCTCGGTGAGCTCCTGGCCCGGCGCGAAGCCGAACAGCGTCACCTTGACGTGCGTGTCGTGGTGGAGCAGGCGGCTGACGATCGTGGCCTCGGGCACCTCCCCCACCAACGCGGCGAGGTCGGCGTGGAAGGCGAAGACCGGCGCGGCCGCGTCAACCGCCTGGCGACCGATGCGCACGCGCCAGACGTCCGGGCCTTGCTCCAGGTAGCTCCAGTCGAGCGCGGCACCACGCTCGGCACGCAGTTGGTAGTAGAGCGGCTTGGGGTCGTGGTCGTTCACGAGCTCGAAGCCTTCGCCGGGGGCGAGCGCGTCGAAGGCCGCGAACAGACGCGGGTGGCGATCGCGAGGGGGAACGGAGCGGACGTCGATGGTGGTCATGGGGCTTCCTTCCGAAGGCGTGCGGGCGCCGGCGCGCCCGAGGTGGGGGTGGGTGCCGCGGACGCGGCGGGGGGATCGCCGCTCACGCGGCGGGGCGTGCGAGGCTGCGCACGCCGAGCACGACCAGGTCGTCGAGCGCGCGCAACCCCTTGCCGGAGCCGGGGAGCACGTGCACGACGTCGCCAGCCACGACCTCGTGGGTGCGTGCGCCCTCGACCACGCGGCCTCGGCCACTCAGCACCGCGAACACGGTCTCGGTGGTGTCCTCGGCGGGCGCGTCGAGCAGCTGACCCGCGCGCAGGCACAGCACCAGGCTCGCCAGCCCGGGGCCGACGTGCACCACGTGCGGAAGCGGACCAGCGTCCGAGAAGGCGGTGCCCGTGATCGCGTTCAGGCGCGGCATGCTGCATCTTCCCGGAACACGAGGGTCAGGCCTGCCAGCAGCGCGTCGGCCCGCGCCGCGTCGAGCCCGCGCAGCGCGATCGCCTGCCGGAGCGTGACGGTGGGGGCGAGCACGGCGCGGGCGGCCGGGTTGGCGAGCGGAGCGAACCCCGCCTCGACCAGCCGTTCCAACACGCCGGGCGCGGCAGCCAACAGATCGGACACCCGCCGGTCGAGGATGGGGTGCGGTAGGTGATCGGCGCGGGGCACGGGAGCAGCTTCGCCGCTCGGCCCCGTGCCGCACCATGACCTGGGTCAAGGACGCCATGCGTCGCCGCCTCGTAGCGTCCCTCCATGGACCTCGACCACCGCGGCCTCGAACCGCCGCTCCCCATGGTTCGTACCCTCGAGGCGCTCGAACGCCTGGCGCCGGGCGCCACCTTGGTCGTCCACAACGATCGCGTCCCCGCGTACCTGCTGCCCCACCTCGACGCCCGCGGCGTGACGTACGAGATCGAGGCGCTCGACGACGGGAGCGTGCGGCTGACGCTCCGCACGCCCCTCGCCCCATGACGGGTCCGCGGCGCTCCGGCACGGCCGTCCCCTTCTCGGTGCCGGCCCCGTTCCTGGTCGTCGCCCCGTGGGCGCTCGTCACGGCCGCGGCGACGCTTCTCTGGCGCCCGTCGCTGGCCCTCGGGTACGTCGGCGCACCGGGGCTGCTGGCCACGGTCCACCTGATCACGCTCGGGTTCGCGGCGATGGTCCTCGTCGGGGCGCTCCACCAACTCGTGCCGGTGCTGGTGAACGCGCCGCTGCGCGCCTCCGCGCTCAGCGGCGCGACCTTTGCGGTGTTCGCGGCGGGCGTCTCGGCCATCGTCGTCGGCTTCGCCCGCGGCTTCGACGTGCCCTGGCTGGCGGTGGGCGGCACGGTCGTGCTGGTGGCCCTCATCGCCCTCACGGTCAACGTGTTCGCCACGGCCCTCGCGAGCGCCCGGATGGGGGCCAGCGGGCACGCGGTGGTGGCCTCCGCGGCCTACCTCACGACCACCGCGCTGCTAGGCACGCTCGTGGCGTTGGCGCGCGTGCGCCCCGAACTGGCGCCGGCCTTCGCCTTCGCGACGCCGCTGCACGTGGGGCTCGGCTTCGCCGGCGCCTTCGGGCTCGCGCTGGTCGGTGCCGGCCACAAGCTGCTCGGCATGTTCGTCCTCGCCCACGGGGTGGGCGACGGGCGCGTGCGCGTGGCCACGTGGGCCGTCCACGCCGCCATGGCGCTCCTCGCGCTCGCCGCCTTCGCGCGGTGGCCGCTCGTTCCGGTCGCGTTCCTAGCGCTCGCGGTGGCGGCGATCGCCTACCTCGACGACGTGCACCGCACCCTGCGCCGTCGAGTCAGGCGTCGCGTCGAGACCCCGATCGCGACGTACGTCACCGGCGTGGCCTTCGTGCCGGTCGCGCTGGCCCTCGGGGCGTCGGGCCGCTGGCACGCCGCGGTGGCGGCGCTCCTCACCGGTTTCGTGGCGCTCGCGATCGCCGGCATGCTGGTCAAGATCGCCTCGTTCCTGGCGTGGCAGCACCGCTTCGCCCCCAAGGTCGGGCGCGAACCGGTGCCGATGGTGCGCGACCTGACGCGCCCGGCACTCGAGCCCTGGACGCTGGCGGGCCTGGTCGGCGGCGCTCTCGCGCTGGCCGCGTCCTTCGTTTGGCCCTCGGCGGCCCTCGTCCGGGTGGGGGCGGCCCTCCAGGTCGTCGGCGCGACGACCTTGGCGCTGCACGTGGCGTGGATCGTGCTCGCACCGGCACGACCCGTCGCGCCGGCGGAGGCCGGCGCGCTCGCGATGGAAGGGGTGCGTTGAGATGACGACGACCACGGGCCTGGAGCAGGCGGTATGGAGCGCTCTGCGCCACGTCATCGACCCGGAACTGGGCATGGACGTGGTGGCGCTCGGGCTCGTGTACGGCGTGACGGTGGACGAGGGACGCGTGGCGGTCGACCTGACGCTCACGACGCCCGGCTGCCCGTTGCACGAGACGACCACCGAGGACGCGCTGCGACACCTCGAACGCTTGCCCGGCGTGCGTGCGGTGGACGTGCGGCTGGTGTGGTCGCCGCCATGGACGCCCGACCGGATGTCGCCGGAGGCGCACGCGCTGCTCTACGGCCGCCGCTAAGCGAGCGCGGCCGCCGCAGCGAACCGCGGCGAGCGGCTCGCTATCCCGCCTCGACCCGCGAGCGCAGCGCCGCGAGGTCGGCGCGCGCGACCGTGCGCGCGTCGAGCTCGATCGTGCCCGCCTGGTGCAGGCGCGCGAGGTTGCGGCTGACGAGCTCCGGGACGGTGCCGAGCTGCGCGGCGATCGCGCCGTTGGTCTCGAGCGCGAAGGGCAGTCCGCGTTCGGCGTGTTCGAGCACGTACGCCGCGAGCCGCTGCGCCACCTGCTGGAACGACAGCTGCTCGACCAGCGCCACGAGCCGGCGCAGCCGACCGCCCAGCGTCCGCAACAGGTGCACGGCGATCCGCGGCCGCTCGAGCAGCAGGCGATCGAAGGCCGCCTGCGGCAGGAACAGCGTGGTCGTGTCCTCGATCGCCCGAGCGTACGCGGGGTAGGGGCCGCCGTCGAAGCTGGGGAGCTCCGCGACCGTAAGGAACGGATGCTCGATGGTCAGGACGATCTCGCGACCGGTCTGCGGGTCGAGCACGAACACCCGGCACGACCCGGACGCCACCACGTGAAGCCCCTCGGGCAGGTCCTGCGCGTGGAAGAGCGCGGCGCCGCGCGCGAAGCGCCGCCAGACGGCGATCGCCGCGAGCGCGTGCACGTCGTCGTCGCCCAGCTCGGCGAACGGCGGGCAGCGCACGAGGACGTCGGCGGGTTCGAGGGGCATCGCGGCCCATGCTACGGGCTGACGGGCGCCGTGCAGCACCCCGCGACCATTGCGGGGCGGCCGCTCGGCGATCGCGTGGCCACGCTCACTCAGCGCTTGGCGGCGCCCAGGCGGCGATCGTTCAGCGCTTCGCGGCGCCCTCGCGGCGCACCCGCAGGCGCCGCAGCGTGTCCGCGTTGACCACGCGCGCGTGCATCGCGATCGCGAACGAGAGCACCGCGGCGAGCAGCAGCATCCCGCTCGTCGTCGAGGCCCACTGCCAGGCGGGCGCGAACGTGCGTCGCCACTGCGGCTCGGCGATCACCCGCAGCAGCAGACCGCCGTGCAGCAGCGTGAAGGTGACCGCCTCCCAACCCTCCTGGCGCAAGCCGCCGGGGCGCGGCATCATCCAGTAGGCCACCCCCGTGACCATCGAGAGGAAGAAGCCGAGCACGCCCATATGCACGTGGGTGGTGCGCCAGAGCCCGGCCACGCCGGGCCAGACCTGGAAGACGACGCCCAGCAGGGCCGTGGCGACGAGCCAGAGCAGCGAGGCGCGCACGAGGGCGGCCTGGAAGCGGCTCACGAGGGGATGCGGTCGGAGGGGCGGGGGCGGCTCATGGCCCGTAGGCTCGCCGCTGCAGGCGTCGGCCCGCCATGACCTCGGTCAAGCGCGGGGGCGTCGAGCGCCGGCGCCGCACCCGGCGACCGCACGAAGAAGAAGGGTGCGGCGTCATCATGCCGTTGTAAGCGGCGCCGTCGACCTCGATCGGGCCCTGCAGCCCGTACAGCACCAGCGTCGCCAGGTACGCGCGCCCGCCGTCGGCCGCGCAGACCGCCGGCGCGTGGCCGATCAGCGGCGGGAAGGCCCCGGGGATCCCGGCGCCCGTAGCCTGGTGGCACGCCGCACACTGCGCGGCCACCGAAGCGGGTGGACGGCGTCCCGGCGCACCGCCCGCAGCGTCCAGGGCCTCGCGGTACCAGCGCTCGGCGGCGGCATCGCCGCGGACCTCGGCGACCGCGCCCAGGTTGTTGAACGTGTTCGCCACCCGACCCCCGTCGCCCGCCGCGCGGTAGAGGGCGAGGACCTCCTCGAGGTGCCGCTGCGCGCCGTCGACTCGGCCTCGTCGGGCCAGAAGAGCGCCAGCAGCTCGTCGCGCCCGACCCAGTCGTCGCGGTGCGCCAGGAAGGCGCCGAGCAGCAGCGATTGACGCAGCGGCAGGTCCATCCACGCCTCCCCGTCCCACGCGCGAGGGGGTCCCAGGAGCCGCAACGACGGGCGCATGGGCCACGGTAGTTCATGCCCCGGCGCGGAACCGCGCCGGGATCACGACGCGCGGGGCCCCGTCGACCCGGGGGCCCCGCGTCGCGCCGAGCCTCAGGGCTCGTAGAGCGCGAAGTTCTGGTACATCGCGAGCACCTCGTCGGGCGTGAGTGCGCGGTCGAAGACCATCGGCTCGTCGATCGAGCCGTCGTACGGGTACCGGCGGAAGGCGATGCCGAACTGATCGGCCGCCAGTTCGCTCGACGCGACGCGCATCATCGTCAGGTCGGTGTCGGGGCGGGGTTGCGATGGGGCGTAGTGGCCCGAGACCACGGCGCCACCCACCGGGTTGCCGTTGACGTAGAGGCGCAGCGCGCCGCCGCCACCGATGCTGCCGTAGACGGCCACCACGTGCGTCCAGACGTTCTTCGGCACGAGGAGGCCCGACTGGACGACGTCGACCGAGGTCGAGCCCGCGCTCGGACGCCGGAAGAACAGCAAGCGCCCCTGGGGATCGGCGTCCTGGACCCGCAGCGCGAAGTCGCCGACCCGGAGCTGCCCGCCGATCTGGCTCACGATGGTGCGGTAGCCGTTCGTGGCGCGCGGGTTGATCCAGGCGCTGAGCGTGAAGGGGCCGTCGGTGGGGACCACCAGCAGCTCCGGGTAGCTGTTCAGATACTCGCCCTGACCGTCGAAGGTCCAGGAGCGCTAGGTGGGATCGGCGCCGTCCCAGCCGGCGCCGTAGGCGCCCCACAGCTCGCCGAGGTCGACGTCGCCGACCGCGTCGCCGGTGTCGCCGTCGGCGGGCCACCAGTGCTGGGGCTGCGGCAGGCCGCCGCCCACCGGCAGGCAGGTGCGCACGTCGTAGCGGGTCGTGTCGCCCACCTTGGCGAGGGTGTTGTCGCCCAGGTTGCGCACGGTGAACGAGATCGGCTCCACCTGGTTGATCGCCAGCGGCGCCTCGAAGTAGGACGCCAGGCTGCCGTCGCGGATCAGGTTCTGCACGCCCGTGTTCGGGCCACCGAGCGCGAAGACCTCGATGCGCGCCGTCGACAAGGTTTGACGCAGCTCGGTCTCCGAGAAGCCGTCGACACCCCCGACGAGCGCGTCGTAGGAGAACTCGAGCGCCGCCTCGATGCGCTCGCGCGAGTCGCTCGAGGTGAACGAGAACATGAGGATGCGGCCGTACGAGACGCTGTCGATGTAGAGCGGCAGGTTGGACCCGCTGATGCCCAGCACCTGCAGGTCGGCACCGGTGACGCCGTCGGCGAAGAGCGACGACGGCCGCTCGGGCAGGTCGACGGCGATGGTGAAGAGCCGCTGGACGAAGTAGGCGGTGTAGGTGCGCTGGCTGGCGTTCTTGCGGTAATCGAGGCGCGCGGAGGCCTCCACGCCCAGGTAGCGCGCGTCGAGTCCGAGGCTCAGGAGCGTCTGGCT
The DNA here is from genome assembly GCA_029210865.1 of Trueperaceae bacterium. GTDB lineage: Bacteria > Deinococcota > Deinococci > Deinococcales > Trueperaceae > JAABTL01. Next base: position 10,921 of record JARGGE010000007.1, on the reverse strand, counting down.
GGTGGAGTGGCTCTCGACCGAGGTGAACGAGCTCGCACCCGCGCCGACCGCGACGTCCGAATCGAGCGCGTTGACGACCAGCTGGTTGATGCCCTCGCGGACCGTGCTGCCCACGGGCTCGTCGACGATCGGGTTGAAGAGCGCCATCTCGGTGGGGTTCTTGGCGATGCTGTAGGGCGTGGTCGAGCAGGTGTAGACGGTGCCGTCGACCGTCTCCTGGTCGACGACGGGGGCCTCGCCGGTCGGCTCGCCCGCGTTCTCGACGACCGGCGGGGCGACCTCGTCCCAGCCGGGCAGCGCCGCGACGAAGGCGTCGACGCTGCCGACGGGTCCGGGCGCCTGACCGCCGCAGGCGACGAGGGCGAGCAGGGCGGCGAGGGCGAGCAGGGGGCGCCAGAGCGCCTCGGGACGGGCCGAACGGGTGGACTGGGGCATGGGCGGCACCTCTCCAGGCTTGAGATGGGTGCAGCCTAGGGTCGGGCCATCAGTCGGCTCTCAGTCGCCGTCGCCGGGCGCGTCGGCACCGTCGCCGACGCCCTCGGCGCCGTCCCCGACGACCTCGTCCCCGGTCAGAAGCGCACGGTCCGCCGCTGGGTCGTCACGCCGTTCGAGAAGAGCAGCTCGAGCTCGCTGCCGCTCGCGCGCACGGTCAGCCGACCCGATCGGTCGCGTCCCAGGACCGGGCCGCCCTCGCCGTCGCGCACCAGCACCTCCGCGAAGGACCGCGCGTCCCAGGCGATCGTCGCGCGCCCGTCCGGCTCCCGGACCACCGTCGGCGGGACCGGCGCCGCCAGGGTGCCAAGCCCCAGCCGCCGCTCCGCCAGCACGGCGCCGTCGCGCTCGACGGCGACCGCCGCCAAGGCCCCCGCGACCTCGGTCGCGATCGGGGTCGCGACGTGGAAGGCGCGGTCGTGCCCGAGGCTCACCTCGGCCGCCGCGAACGGCACGCGCAGCAGCTCGCGGCCGTCCGCCCCGCGCCCGACGAGCGCGTACGGGCCGGTCCCGGTCGCGAGGGGGACGCCGTCGAGCACGAAGAGCGGGTCGAGCTCGACCGCGTCGCCCTCCAGGCGCCCGCTCGCGAGCAGCAGGGTCGTGGGCCCGGCCGCCTCGGCGCCGGCCATCGCGTAGCCGTACGTCGTGCGGTAGTCGAGCACCCCCTCGTACGTGTAATCGCTGACCCAGGCGGGGTTGCAGTAGCTCATGACGTCGGCGAGCGTCGGCGCCTTGAGCTCGCCCGTCCCCCGGTCGTAGCCCCAGACGCCGGTCACGCCGCCCGGGTAGGGGTAGCCGGCATCGCCGCCGACGCCGCAGGGGGCGTGCGACCGTCCCCAGTTGTGGCCGAGCTCGTGCGTCGCGACGGACGCGGCGCTCGCTGGCCGGTCCCAGCCGACCGCGACCGGCAGGTAGCCGATCCACCCCATGCCGGCGATGCCGCCCGCGTAGCCAGGGTTCACGACGCCGTAGTAGTGCCGGCCGCTGCCGTCCGCCGTCCGGAGCGCGGTGAGCTCCTGCAGCAGCTGGCTCCAGCCGTCGCCGGTGTCGAGGTCGCCGGTGAAGGCGTACGGCGCGCGCACCGCGACGTCGACGCCGGCGAGCGGGAGCATCCGCTCGGTCAGGCCGAGGACGCTCGACCCGTCGCCCACGTCGGGCGTGGTGCCCCGGTAGGCAACCGGCACCAGCGTGAAGCGCGCGTCGGGCGCCACCACCACCTCGGGCACCCAGTAGCCCGCGGCGGGGTAGCGGTTGTCGCTCGTGTCGGCCTCGCCGGCGAGCATGATGGTGACGTAGGCCTCGAGCCCTGGGCGCAGCAGGTCGGCGTCGAGCGGCACGTCGAAGGACTGGGCGAGCACGCCCTCGTCGACCGCGAGCGGCACCGAGGCGGGCCCGTCCAGGTCGAGGCTCGCCTCGGGCCCGCCGGCGTAGCGGTAGTGGAGGCGGACGATCGGGCGCACCGCGTTGGGCTCGTTCGCGGTGACGAACACCCGCAGCAGACCGGGCCGCCCCGCCACGAGTGGGACGCGCTCGGCCAGCGGCTGCGCGCTGTCTTGCGCCGGCACCGACTGGGTCACGTACAGGCGCTCGAGCACCAGGTCGAGCGTCGGCAGGTCGACCGGTGTCGTGCAGTCGCGCCGGACGAGGATGGTCGCGCCATCGCCGTTCAGGACGACCGATCCCGTCTCGCTGCCCGCGCTGGTGCAGGCGTCCACGGCAACCTGAAGGTCGACCGTCGCACCGACCGCGAGCGTGCCCGCATCGGGGCTCACGGACACCCAAGCGGGTTCGCTCGCGAGCGCGTAGTCGCCCGGCGCGTCGCCGACGTTCGTGAGCACGACGGTGCGCGGCGCCGGCGCCTCGCCCCCGACGGTGCCCGCGAAGCCGAGCTCCACCTGGTCGAACGCTCCCTCGAAGCCCGGTTCGGGCTCGGGCTCGGGTTCGGGCTCGGGCTCGGGTTCGGGCTCCAGCTCGGGCGCGTCCAGCGTCCAGTCGAGCGCGATCGTTCCCGCGGCACCCTCGAGGCCGTCGACCGCGATCGCGACGACGTCGCCGGCCGCCACCTCGAAGACCGCCCACCCAGCGATCGCGTCGGCGCCGCCGACCTCGACGACCGGCGTCAGGCCCGTCAGCTCGTCGCCGCGGTACGCACCGAGCACCGCATCGAGCCCGCTGGCGCGCACGTCGAACGAGGCCGTCCCGTCGGCGGTGGCCGTCCACGTCCACCAGACCGACCGGCGGGCCGGGAGCCCGGCGTGGTCGGGCTCGCCGTCCTCGGCCGTCGCGGCGACGTTACCGCCCGCCGCCGACCCGGCGGCGCCCTCGAGCACGAGCCGCTCGGCGAAGTCGTCGTTGACGGGCCGCTCGGGCAGCGGGCCGCCATCCCCCACGCGCAGCGGCGCCTGGCACGCGCCCAGCAGCCCCACGCCCAGAACGAACAGGATGGCGATGACCCGCGGCCGACGACCTCGCATGGAACCTCCTGGATCGTGGGCCCTGGCGACCGTCGCGGTCGCCCGGGCCCGCGCATGGCCGGGAAGGTAGCACGCGCCGCGTCGGCCGCACTTGTTGGATTCCGCATTCGGGGCCGAACGACAAGGACGTTCGGCTTCAGCGCACCCTCAGGCGTCGCGCCAGGAGAAGGCCGGCCTCCAGCCGAGCCGCCGCTCGATCTTGCGGCAGTCGAAGACCGAGTCGAAGGGTCCGTGGTCGGGGGCGAAGTTCGCGCCGGGACCGTACAACCGCTCGACGGCGTCCTGGACGGGCGTGTCGAGGCAGGTGTCGGCGGCGGCGATCAGGAACACCTCGTGCCCCTCGATCTCCCCTTCCAGCGCCGCCCGGAAGGCGGTGGCGACGTCGCGCGCGTCGATGTAGCTCCAGAAGTTGACGCCGCCCTCGGGGAAGTGCTCCCGCCGGTACCGCAGCACGTCGTAGCCGTCGGGCAGGATCACGTTGTTGATGCGCAGGCTGGCGATCGACATCGCCGAGTACTGCCGCACCATCGAATCGGCGATCACCTCGCCCATGTACTTGCTCAGCGCGTAGGCGTTCGGCGAGGGCACCCGGTCGGTCTCCTCGAACGGGAACTTCGGCGGCAGCTCGTCCGACGTCATCCAACCGGTCGCCATCTCGCTGCTCGCGTACACCAGCCGCCGCACGCCCAGGTCGCCGGCCGCCTGCATCACGTGGTTGGTGGCGAGGACGTTGTTGGTGAAGGTCTGGTTGCGCGGGAAGCCGTGCGGCGAGGGGTTCGCCGCCAGATGGCAGACGCCCTCGGGCCGCACCTGCGCGAAGACGTCATAGACCTCGCCGGCGTCGGTGAGGTCGAGCTGCAGGTACGACCCCGGCAGGTCGGCCGGCGGCCGCGCCGCGTCCAGGTTGACCACCTCGTGGCCGGCCGCCGCCAGCTCCTTCACCGTGTAGCTGCCGGCGCGGCCGCTTCCGCCCGTGACGATGACGCGCATGCTCGGACCTCCTTCGCCCCGGACCGTTCGGCCCAGACGTGGCCGGCGCGGGGACGTGGGCTCCAGGATAGGTCGGACGCGATGGGACGCACGGCACCAGGTCGGCGTCCTGACGTCGGAGGCCGAGCACGGACCGTGCGACCATGGCCGGCATGAGCCTCGAGACCCGGTCCACCGCCGCCGCCTCCGCCCGGCCCGGCCACGTGGTGCCGCTGGTCACCGGCGCCATCCTCCGACCCGACGCCGACGTCCGCTTCGACGGCTACGGCCACGGCTGGATCGCGCCCACCTCGCTGGCACCCACCACGATCCCGCCGCTGAACGACGAAGAACGGCTGGCCGCGGGGCTTCGCGACTTCGCTCGCGCCGCGGGCCCCCGGCGCGCGGCGCTCCTCGACGTGCAACCCCAGGGATGTGGCCGCGACGCGGCCGCCCTGGCGCGCCTCGCGCGCTCGAGCGGCGTGGCCATCGCCGCCGTCACCGGCTTCCACGCGGCCGCGCACTACCCCACGGGCCGGCGTCCATGGCTCACGGCCGACGCGGCCCTAGCGACCTTCCAGCGGGAGCTCGACGGAGGCATGCGGGAGCAGCCGCTGGCGCGGCCCGCGGCCGTGGCGGCCACCCTCGGCGCCGACGCGCCCGAGGACGACCCCTGCTGGGAGGCCGCGGTCGAGGCGTGTCGAAGCTCGGGCGCGCTCCTCCTCGTGCGCCTGGAGCGCGACGCCGACCTCGCCGGCCTGATGCCCTTCCTGGCATCACGCGAGCTGGCCGGCGAACGCACCTACGTCTGCCGCCTGGAGACGCAACCGGACGACGGCCTGCACCGCGCGCTCGCACAGACCGGCGCGCTGCTCGGCTACGGCGCCAGCACGTTCGTCGACGACGGCGCGCGCGGCGCGGTGGCGGCGCTGGCGCAACGGCTCGAGGACGGCCACGCGGACCGGGTGGCGGTCGGCCTCGAGGTCGCTCGACCGAGCGCCTGGGGCACGGACCGGGCGGCCGCGAGCGACGGCACGGGACCCGGCGCCCTGATCGAGGCCGCGGAACGGCGCTTGCGCGAGCTAGGCGCCTGCGACACCGACGTGGACGCGCTGCTCGGCAAGAACCTGCTCGCGCGAGCGGCACGACCCGAGACGCCGGGCGTCGGCGGCTGACGCACCGCGCGCGGTACCGAGCCCGGGCACCGTACGCTGGTGGGGCGAACGGAGAACGGAGGCCGACCCCATGGAACGACGACCCTTCGGCAACACGGGTATGGAGCTCCCCGAGATCTGCTTCGGGACGATGCGCTTCGCGGCCAAGACACCGGGCGACGACGCCCAGACGCGCGCCGGCCAGCGCGCGCTCGAAGAGGCGCTCGACCTCGGCGTCGACTTCGTGCACTCCAGCTACGAGTACGGCACCCGCTGGTCGACGAGTCAGGTGCTCGCCCGGCACCCCCATCGCGACCGCGTGCGGCACGCCATCAAGGTCAACGTGCCCGACTGGGGCGAGCCCGGGTTCGACCCGGCGGTCTTCCGCCGCCAGATCGAGGACGCCTTGCGCGACCTGCGCGCCGAGCGGATCGACGTGGTGCAGCACCTCCAGCGCGGTGACTTCGAGCGCCTGCTCGGCTACGACGACCGCGCCGAACCGCAGCGCGTCGCCGAACTCGACGCCGTCCTCGAACCGCTGCGCGAGGTCGCGCAGCAGCTGCGCGACGAGGGCCTCATCGGTGCGCTGACGACCTTCCCTTACACCGTCGGGTACGCCCGGGCGGCCATCGCTTCGGGGGCCTTCGACGGGATCGTGGCGTACTTCAACTGGCTCGAGACCGAGATGGTCGAGGTCTTCGACCTCATGCGCGCGCAAGGCATGGGCTTCATCGGCATCCGGCCGCTGATGGGCGGCCTGCTGACCGACGCCCGCATCGACCGCTCCGCCCTGCCCGCGGGCGACCGCATGCTCGACCCCGGCTGGGACCGCGCCTACGACCAGCTGGCCGAGGCCCGCGCCATCGTCGCGCCCGAGATCGGCGAGGGCCGCACGGCGCCCTCGTGGACGAGCTTCGCCCTGAAGTTCTCGCTGGTCGACCCGCTCATCGCCTCGACGGTCGTGAGCATCAACACGCCCGAGCAACTGCACGAGGTGCTCGCGGCGCTCGAGGGGCCGCGCCCCGATCCGGCGCTGCTGCCCCGGCTGCACCAGATCACGGCGCGCTTCCGGGCGGAGCACGGCGTGCGCGCCGACGGCGCGGGGGTGCCGCAGTACGAGCGCTAGCGGTGCGCCCTCGGGTCCCTCGACCCCCAAGGCATCACGCGCGGGCGGCGCGGGCGGAGATCCCGGGCCTCCTTGGTTGATGCGCCGCCGTACGTGCGCGCCCCGCCGAGGCGAACCGCGGCGGGGCGCACACGTGCCGGACCGAGCGCGCGGCAACGAGGCGCCCGTCGAGCGCGCCGTTACGGCGCGTCTTGCTCGGGCTCGGGCATCAGTATGTTGATGAGGTGCCGATACATCTTCCACTCGCCGTCGACGAGCTTGTCGATCGTCATGAAGCTGCCTTGGATCATGACGGTGCCGTCGGGCGCCGAGTGCACGTAGGTCCCCAGGCCGTAGGCCGTTTCGCCGAAGATCTCGACCTCGTCGGTCATCACCGCGATGGTGCCCTGGTCCATCGGCTCGGGCAGCGGCTCGGCGAGACCCTCGTAGATCGCCTGACGACCGACGTCGGCGCGGCCGTCGAAGTTGATGACGATCGCGTCCTCGGTGTAGAGGTCGGCGACTCCTTGGAAGTCGCCGGCGTTGTAGAGCTCCGCCCAGCGGTTGCCCAGATCGCGCAGGGCGTCGCCGGCATCGCCTTGGGCGAGGGCGAGCGTGGCGAGGAGCAGCGCGGACACGAACAGACGAACGAACCGGAGGTGCATGGCTCCTCCTTGCCATGCATGGGCCGCGAGCGGCACGTTCCGCTCGTCGGCCAAGCCGCCGCTTCCACGCCGGACCCGACCGCGCACCGACCGAGGGCGCGGCCAGTCGCTGCCACCCGGAGCAAGGTAGATCGAACACCCAAAGTGTAGGAAGTCGACCTTCGGGGGACGCGCCCATCGGTCACTGCGCGCCGAAAGGCCGATCCACACGCACAGAACCGCCCTCGCTCCGCTCCCGAGCGACCACCTACCCCCGCACCACCCCGAAACGGAAGCGCTCGTCCTTCAGTACCGTCTCGTAGCCGGCCGACTCGTCGACGAGGCACAAGAGCGCCCCGGGGTCCTCACGGCCCCAGGCCGCGACCACCTCGCCGACGAAGATCGAGTGGTCGCCCGTGGTGAAGCGGTCCACCACGCGGCACTCTAGGTTCGCGACGCACTCGGCGATCACCGGCGCCGCCACGCGCCGGCCGGGCCGCGCCGTCACGCCGGCCTCGCCGAACTTGTCGACGTCGCGCCCGCTGTGGCTGCCGCAGTAGGCCGTCGCCTGCGCCAGCTCGCGCCCCGGGTAGGCCAGCACGAAGGCGCCGGCGCCTTCGATGAGGCCATGGGTGAAGCGCGACGGCGCGACGCTGACCGCCATCATGGGCGGCGTCATCGAGGTCCGCATGGTCCAGCCCACCGGGCAGATGCTCCGTTTCCCCTCGTGCTCGGCCACGGCCCACGCGAGCACCTCGGGCCGCAGGAGTCGCCAGACCGCTGAGACGTCGAGTTCCTTCATCGTCCGCACCTCCGTTCGCGCTTCCCACGGTAGACCACGAGGGCCGGGGGCGGCGGGCCTACGGCGCGAAGGTCAACGCCCGCGGCGGCGCCTCGCGCACGATGCGCGACCCCGCGCGCAGGCCGCCGAAGGCCGCGTCGAGGTCGACGGTCTCGCGCACACGCCCCGCCAGCAGGTCCGCGGTGCACGACAGCGTGCTCCCGCCCGGGAAGAACGTCGCCTCGGCCGTGCCCGCCAACCCGTCCTCGAGCGGTCCGGGGAGCGCGACCAGCGCCGCCACCGCGTCGGCCTCCTCGACCGTGAGGCCGTCGCACCACCCGAGCGCGAAGCGGAGCTCGACGGCGTCGTCGGCGAACGGCGTACACGCCACGGGGAACGGCTGATCGGGCCGGAACTCGGTCCCCGCCGCCGGCGCCGTGACCTCGGGCGCGGGCGGGATCGTGATGCGCGTGTCGGGCGCGCCGACGTCGGACGCGCGCGCGAGCGCGAGCACGAGCTGGTCGCCGGAGGCCACCGCCGGCAGCGTCGCCTCGTAGCGCACCGACACCGTGTCCACGCCGACGACGGCCATGGGCACCGCGGCGCCGCCGGGCGGGCGCACCGTCAGGACCTCCTCGGCCGCGAGCTACAGGCGGGTGAACCCGCCCGCGCCACGGAACAGCACCACGCTGACCTCCGTCGCGAACGCGCTCGAGACCACGCGCAGCTGCGGGTGGATCTCGGCCGTCGCGACCCCGACGCTGTCGACCTGAGCGCAGCCGAGCAGCAGGGCGACCGTGGCGAGCGCGGCCCAGTCGAGACGAACGGTGCGCATGACGAACCTCCTAGAGCCCCTCGCGCGATTGAACCACGCACTCCGCGACGTCGCGGCGCGTCGTGCACGGCGGCTGGCCCGACCGCGAGCCCCGGCCACCGCGGCCGACGCGCCAGCATCCGGCATCGCCCGTCACGGCTTACGATCGCGTCGCGGGCACGGCGCCTTCCGGGTGCGCTTGGGCGCACCAGGTGCTGGACCGCGCCCCGCCGCCGGAGGCCCCCTCGATGCCCCGCACCACCCTCCTCGCGCTCCTCGCCTTCCTGGCGTTCGTCAGCCTCGGCCTGCCCGACGGCCTCTTGGGCGTCTCGTGGCCCTCGATGCGCCTCGCGTTCGGGGTGTCCCTCGACGCGCTCGGCACGCTCGTCGCAATCCAGACGCTCGGGTACCTCACCTCCAGCTCGCTCACCGGACGGATTCTCCGGGTCCTCCCGATCGGCAGCCTCCTCGCCCTTTCGACGCTGGCGGCAGCGCTGGCGCTGCTCGGCTTCGCGACCACCAGCCTCTTGCCGTTGCTCCTCGCCTGCGGCTACCTCGCCGGCCTGGCCGGTGGCGCCGTCGACGCCGGGCTCAACGCCTACGGCGCCCGCCACTTCAGCGCCCGCGTCCTCAACTGGCTGCACGCCTTCTTCGGCGTGGGGACCACGCTGGGCCCGCTCATCGTCACGGCGGTCCTGACCTCGGGCGCCGCCTGGCGCTGGAGCTACGTGATCGTCGGCGGCGCCCAGCTGCTGCTCGCCGCGACCTTCCTCGCCACCCGCGGGCGCTGGGCCGACGTCCCGACCGGCGAGGCTGCGCCCCCGCGGGATGTCGCGCGCAACCGCGACACGCTGCGCCGCCCGATCGTCTGGCTCACGATGGCGACCTTCTTCGTCTACGCTGGTTCGGAGTTCGTGGTGGCGCAGTGGAGCTTCACGCTCCTGACGCTCCACCGCGGCGAGAGCGTCGCCACCGGCGGGCTGCTCGTCAGCCTCTACTGGGGCAGTCTGATGGCCGGGCGCGTCCTCTTCGGGATCGTCGCCGACCGGGTGCCGCTCGTCCGGACGATCTCCACCTGCATCGCCGGCAGCGTCGTCGGCGCCCTCCTCTTCTGGCTCGAACCGACCCGCACCCTCTCGTTCCTCGGGCTGATGCTGATCGGCGCCTCCTTCGCCCCCGTCTTCGCCTCGCTCGTGATCCTGACGCCGCGCTGGGTCGGCGAGGCGCACGCCGACAACGCCATCGGCTTCCAGATCGCCGCCGCCGGCCTGGGCGGTGCGACGCTGACGGCCACGGTCGGGTTCGTGGCCGACGCGGTGGGGTTGCAGGCGATCGGGGTGGCGGTGGTGGTGCTGACGGTGGGGTTGTTGGGGTTGTACCGGGTGGTCGTTTGGCGCGGGGGGCGTCCGTGACGCGGCAACGGTGCCGCTGGGCGCGCGTCCGCCTTCGGACGTCGGCCATGCCGCCGTCGCGCGCGAACGGGTCGTCGCGCGAGGCGAGGACGTCGGCGAGCGTCAGGTGGACGAAGGTTCAGGGCGGTCCCCGCGCGCGGGCGTGAACATGATTCACGGCCAGGGGTCGTGCGGTATCAGTCTTCACGGTATAGGATCGCTTTGCAGGCGCCCGGCGTCCCACGCCCGGTTCGCGCTTGCGTAGGGACACCGCTGATGACGACGACCGAACCGCCTCGCTTCCCCCCACCCGTGGCGGTGCTCCTCGAGCGGCGCCTTCCCGAACGGGCGACGCCGGCAGGGTACGGCGCGCTGATCGCGGCGTACGGCCTGGCGGTCCCCCTGCCGCGAACGTTGCACGCCACCGGCGAACGCCACCGCATCGTCGAAGCGGACGGCTGGCGCATCCTGACGCCGCGGCACACCCCGAAGCCGACGCTCGCCGGACACCTCACCTTCGCGCTGAAGCACGAGGGGCTCGACCTCGCGGTGCTGAAGCGCCTCTTCCTCGCGCTCGGGGACGAACCGGTCGAGGCCCTGGTGCGCGCCACCCCGACTGGCGCGTACGCCCGCCGCATCTGGTTCCTGTTCGAGTGGCTGACGGGGCGGCGACTCGACCTCCCCGACGCTTCGGGCGGACGCTACGTGACGGTCGTCGACCCGAAGCTCCAGTTCGCACCGGCGGGCGCGAGCGTCGCGCGCCAACGCGTCCGCGACAACCTTCCTGGTACGCCGGCGTTCTGTCCGTTGGTCTTCCGCACGCCCGAGCTCGAGCGACAGATCGCCAGCGACCTCTCGCGTCGCGCGCACGAGGTGGTCGATACCGTCCCTCGCGACGTGTTGGCCCGCACCGCTGCGTTCTTGCTCCTGAACGACTCGCGCGCGAGCTACGCGATCGAAGGGGAGCGTCCCGCGCGCTCGCGCGTCGAGCGCTGGGGGCGCGCGATCGGGGAAGCTGGGCGCCACGACCTCGATGCAGACGAGCTCCTGCGGCTGCAGGCGCTCGTGATCGGCGACGCACGCTTCGTGACCCTCGG
>JARGGE010000079.1 GCA_029210865.1 Trueperaceae bacterium | reverse complement strand
TCGCTTCGACCTGCTCGAGCCCGAGGCGGTCACCTACCGGACCGCCGGCCTCCTGCCCGGGGCGCATCTCCGGAGCCTCGACGCGCTGCACGTAGCCGCGGCGCTGCAAGGCGACTGCCGGACGATGGTGACGTACGACCGCCGCCAGTCGGAGGCCGCACGCGCAGCCGGCCTCCAGGTCGTAGCCCCGGGCGCCTGACCCCACCGCGGCGCCCCCGGCGCCGCTATCGTGGGTTCCGATGACGTCCGCCCAGCACCTGGTCCTCGCGCTCACCTGCCCCGACCGCCCGGGCATCGTCCACGCCGTCGCCGGCGCGCTCGCGCGCCAGGGCGGCAACATCACCGAGTCGCAGCAGTTCGGCGATCCCGGCACCGGGCTCTTCTTCATGCGGGTCCAGGTGGAGGTGGCCGCCGAGCGCGGCGCGCTCGAGGCCGACCTCGCGGAGCTCGCGGCGCCCTTGGGCATGACCTGGACGCTCGACGCCGTGGGGCGTCCGCTGCGGACGCTCCTGCTCGCCTCCAAGGAGGCCCACTGCCTCACCGACCTGCTCTTCCGCGCGCGGCAGGGGCGCCTACCCATCGACGTCGTGGGCGTGGTGAGCAACCACCCCGACCTCGAACCGATCGCGGGCTTCTACGGAGCGCCGTTCCACCACGTCCCCGTCGACCGCTCGAGCAAGCCCGCCGCCGAGGGCGCGCTCCTCGACCTGGTGGCGAACGACGACGTGGAGCTGGTCGTGCTGGCGCGCTACATGCAGGTGCTCTCCGACGGCCTCTGCCGCCGCCTGGCGGGCCGGGTGATCAACATCCACCACTCGTTCCTGCCGAGCTTCAAAGGCGCGCGCCCGTACGCGCAGGCGCACGAGCGCGGGGTCAAGCTGATCGGCGCCACCGCGCACTACGTCACGGGCGAGCTCGACGAAGGTCCGATCATCGAGCAGGACGTCGAGCGCGTCGAGCACGCCGACGACGCGCGCGAGCTCGTCGCCACCGGCCAGGACGTCGAGCGCCGGGTGCTCGCTCGCGCGGTGCGTTGGCACGCCGAGCATCGGGTGTTCGTGAACGGGGGGCGCACGGTGGTGTTCCGGTGACCGCTGGGTGCGGATCGTGAGTGTCTTCGAGGCGGCCGCCATCCTCGTGACCGCCACCGCCCTCTTCGCGTTCGTCAACGCGCGGTACCTGAAGCTGCCCACGCCGATCGGGGTGACGCTGGCGGCGCTGGTCCTCTCGCTCGGGCTGGTCGTGCTCGGCGGCCCCGCGACCGCGACGTGGGCGGACGAGCTCCTCACGGTGCTCGATTTCGACGAGCTGGTGTTGCGCGGCCTGCTCAGCTTCTTGCTCTTCGCGGGGGCGCTGTTCGTCGACCTGTCCGACCTGCTCCGCCACCGAGGTCCGATCCTCGCCTTGGCGACCATCGGCCTCGTGCTGTCGACCCTGATCGTGGGCGGGCTGAGCTACGTCGTCGGCGGCTGGCTCGGCGTCGAGCTGCCCTTCGCGTACGCGCTGCTGTTCGGCGCCTTGATCTCGCCGACCGACCCGATCGCCGTCCTGGCGATCCTCAAGCGCGTGGGCGTGGGCAAGGACACGGAGGCCCTGATCACCGGCGAGTCGCTGTTCAACGACGGCGTCGCGGTCGTGGTGTTCACCGTCTTGCTGAGCCTCGTCGCGGGCGATGGGCACGGGGCCGTCGGTGTCGGCGAGATCGCCCTACTGTTCGTTCAGGAGGCATTGGGCGGCGTCGCGTTCGGCATGCTCCTCGGCTTCGCCGCGTACCGGTTGCTCGGCCAGATCGACGACTACACCACGGAGATCTTGATCACCCTGGCGGTCGTGACCGGTGGCTACGCCGCAGCGAGCTGGCTCCACACGTCGGGGCCGCTGGCCGTGGTCGTCGCGGGGCTGTTCATCGGCAACCGCGGCCGCTTGCTCGCGATGTCGGCGCGCACCCGCGCGCACCTCGACTCGTTCTGGGAGCTGGTCGACGAGGTGATCAACGCGATCCTGTTCGTGCTCATCGGGATCGAGGTGCTGGTCCTGAAGTTCACGGTGCTGGCCGTGGAGGCCGCCATCGTGGCGGTGCCGCTGGTGCTCCTCGCCCGACTCGTCAGCGTGAGCGTCCCCATCAGCTTGTTCCGCTTCCGACGCGATTTCGCGCCGTACACCACGCGCCTCATGGTGTGGGGCGGTCTGCGAGGCGGCATCTCGATCGCCCTGGCGCTGGCGCTGCCGGCGGGGCCGGCCCGCGACCTCATCCTCACCATGACGTACGGCGTGGTCGTGTTCTCGATCCTGGTGCAGGGCCTGACGGTGGGTCGGCTCGCGCGGCGGAGCCAGGCCGCAGCCGCGGGACGCTAGATCGTGCGCGGGCTTGCAATTCGTTCCGTCGACCGGTAAGTTGAACAGACCAATCTAGCGTTCCGTGTTCATGTTCGTTTCGTCAGTTCCGGCTGAGAGGCGGTCCGATGAAGTCGCACGCGTTGCAGGACATCGAGAAACCGCGCCTCTCGCGGGAGGTCGCCCGGCGGCTGGGGCAGACCATCCGCGAGGGTCGGTTCCTGCCCGAGCAGCGGCTCCCGTCGGAGCGGCGCTTGGCCGTGGAGCTGGGCGTGAGCCGTCCGGTGGTCCGCGAGGCGTTGGGCACGCTCGCCGCGCAGGGCTTCGTCGAGATCCGGCCGGGGAGCGGTGCGTTCGTCGTCGATGTCTCGGTGCGGCTGGAGCACGTCGAACCGGCCAGCTGGTTCCGCGAGAACGCGAAGCTCGTCGAGGATTTCTACCGCGCACGGCTCGCCCTCGAGCCCGGCATCGCGGCGTTGGCGAGCCGGCGGGCGACCCCCGGGCGTACGGCCGGTCTGCGCGCCATCCTGCAGGCGACCGAAGCCGTCATCGCCCGCGGCGAGGTCGCCGCGTGCATCGGACTGGACATCGACTTCCACCGGGCGATCGCGGACCTTGCCGACAACGCCTTCGTCGAACGCATGCTCAGCGCGATCATCGACGACGAGAGCGACCTGCGCCGCGTGCTGCACCGCGTGCCGGGTCGGCCCCTCGTCGCCCATCGGGGCCATCTGCGCATCCTGGCCGCCATCGAGAGCGGCGATCCGGAGCGGGCCCGTCGCACCATGGCGAACGCCCTCGAAGCCGCGGCGAAGGACATCGAGCGGCTCGTGAAGGGGGGTGATGGACCCGACCCAACGTGAGCACGTCCACGCACCGGTTGCGCGTCGTTCGGAGCACGACCTCGACGCCGCGCTCACGTCGTTCGAAGGGAAGACCGCATGACACCACTTCGTAGAACGCTCGCCGTCGCCCTCGTCGCCCTGGTGGGCGTCGCATTCGCCCAGTTCCCCGAGCGCGACATCACGTACGTCATTTCCTTCAACGCGGGCGGCGAGTCGGACATCACCGCCCGTTTGCAGCAGCCGCACCTCGAGGACATCCTCGGCGTGAACGTCAGCATCGTCAACCGGCCCGGTGGCGGCGGTGCGGTGGCGTGGAGCGAAAGCCAGCGCTCCACCGATCCCGACGGCTACACGATCATCGGCGTGAACTTGCCGCACATCGCCACCCAACCGATGGAGCGCACCGATACTGGCTTCGAGACCGACAACTTCGAGATCATCACGTGGTTCCAGTTCACGCCCAACGCGCTCCTGGTCCGCAACGACAGCCCGTTCCAGACGCTCGACGAGCTGATCGCGTACGCCAAGGAGAACCCGGGTTCGGTGACGCTCGGTGGCAGCGGTAGCAACACCGCCAACCACATCGCCGTGCTGCAGCTCGAGCAGTTCGCCGACATCGACCTCACGTACGTACCCTTCACCGGCACCGGACCCACCGTGCCCGCGCTGCTGGGCGGCCACGTGACGGGCTTGATGAGCTACTCCCCCATGGCCGTTCTCCAGCAGGACCAGGTCCGCACGTTGGCGATCGCCTCCGCGGAGCGCGTGTCGTTCCTGCCCGACGCCCCCACGTTCGTCGAGCAAGGCATCGACATCGTCAGCGGCGCGCATCGCGGCGTCGCCGCCCCTCCGGGAACGCCCGAAGACGTCGTGGCCACGCTCGCGGACGCCTTCGAGGAGGCCTCGCGGCGCATCAGCACCGAGCAAGAGGAGATGGGCTTCGTGATGCTGAACGTTCGCGGCGACGAGGCCGACGCGCTCATCGACCAGGTCAGCGAGGAGTACGCGGCGATCCTCGAGACGCTGCAGTAGCGCTCTCGACTCCTTGAACCCGTAGGGGCGAGGGAGGGCCAACCGGACGACGTGCACGACCGGTGTGCCTTCCCTCGGCCCAGAATGGACGCGCAGAGATGAGGATCGTGCCTTGGACGTCCTGACGGCCGCGCTCGGCCAACTCTTTGTTCCCTATCATCTCGCCATCATCATCGGCGGCACCACCGTCGGCCTGTTCGTGGGGGCCATGCCCGGTCTCTCGGCCACGATGGCGCTCGCCGTTCTCTTGCCGTTCACGTTCGCGATGCCCGCGCTGGCCGGTCTGATCGGCCTCGGCTCGGTGTACATGGGCGCCATCTACGGCGGCGCCTTCTCCGCCATCCTCATCAACGCCCCCGGGACGCCCTCGTCGATCGCGACGACGTTCGACGGCTACCCCATGGCCAAGGCCGGCCGGGCCGAAGAGGCGCTGACCGCGGCCACGATCGCCTCCGTGCTCGGCGGTCTGTTCGGCGTGTTCGCGCTGCTCGTGCTGGCGCCGCCGTTGGCGGCGTTCTCGCTCCGGTTCGGTCCCCCCGAGTACTTCTGGGTCGCCGTGCTGGGCCTGACGCTCATCGGCAGCCTGTCGGCCGGCAGCCTGCTCAAGGGGCTGCTGGGCGGGGCGCTGGGCGTGCTGCTCAGCATCATCGGCGTGTCGCCGATCGGCGGCGAATCGCGCTTCACCTACGGGTTCCCGGCCCTCCAGGGCGGCGTCGAGCTGATCGTGGCGTTGATCGGCCTGTTCGTGATCCCCGAGCTGCTCGTGATGGCGGGCACCGGCATCGCGGCATTGACGCGCACCACGTCGGTCGGGTCGAAGCGCAAAGGCGTGATGTGGCCGACCATCAAACGCGTCCTGTCGATGCCCGGCAACCTGCTGCGCTCGATGGTCATCGGCGAGATCGTCTCGGTGATCCCGGGGGCGGGCGGCAACATCGCCGGCCTGCTCGCGTACAACGAGGCCAAGCGTGCCTCGAAACACCCCGAGGAGTACGGCAAAGGGTCGATCGAGGGCCTCGTCGCGTCCGAATCGAGCAACAACGTGACCGTGGCGGGCAGCATGGTGCCGCTGCTCACGCTCGGGATCCCCGGCGCGCCGCCCGACGCGCTCATCCTGGGCGCCATGCTCATGCACGGACTGCGTCCGGGTGCCGAGCTGTTCAGCGTCAGCGGCGTGCTCACCTACGGCTTCATCCTCTCGATGGGGCTCTCGGCCCTCGTGATGTTGCCGATCGGGCTGCTCGGTGGCCGGCTGATCTACGAGACCGTCGTGCGCGTGCCGCCATACTTCCTGGTGCCGACCATCGCCACGATGGCGATCCTCGGTTCGTACGCCCTGCGCAACAGCATGACCGACGTGATGATCATGCTCGTGCTGGGCATCGCCGGCTACGTGCTCAAGGAGCTCGGCTTCCATCCCGCGCCGATCGCGTTGGGGCTGATCCTGGGGCCCATCGCCGAGACGGGCTTCGTACAAGCTACGCTGATGGGCTCGAGCCTCACGTACCCGTTCCTCAAGCTGTTCGAGAGCCCCTTGTCCCGGATCCTGATCGCGCTGTCGCTGCTGGCGATCGTGTGGCCGTGGTTCACCGCCTGGCGGCACCGCCGGCAGCGCGCGCGGGGAGGTCCCGCATGAAGACCGCGAGGGCCGGCATGAACACGGACGCGCTGGGGGGACTGTTCGGCCTCGGCCTCACCCTCTTGTTCTGGTTCGGTCGCCGTTCGTGGTCGCCGCTGAGCGCGATGTTCCCCAACACCGTGCTCATCACGATGGGGGCCCTGTCGGTCGGGCTGCTGATCCAGTCGCTCGTCCGCCGCGAGGTCCGGCCCGTGTTCGCCGAAGGGAACCGCACCCGGATCGTCGCCACGGCCGTCGTGCTGTTCGCCTGGATCTGGGCGATCCGGTACCTGGGCTTCTACCTGGCGGGTCTGGTCTTCTTCACCGGCCTCACGCTCTACATCGCCTCGGCCAGCCGGCGCCTCACCGCACGCCAGGTCGCGATCTGGACCGCGATCGTCGCCGTCGAACTGACCGCCCTCTACTTCGTCTTCACGAACCTGCTGGCGGTACGGTTGCCGGCAGGGGTCTTCGCGCCTTAGCGCCCGGACCCACAGGAGGCACGACATGCCCTTCGAGATCGCCGTCATCCCGGGCGATGGCATCGGACCCGACGTCATCGACTCGGGGCTCCAGGTGCTCGACGCCATCGGTTCGAAGTTCGACCTCGAGTTCCGCTGGAACATGCTGCCGTGGGGCTGCGAGTTCTACACCAAGACCGGCCGCATGATGCCCGAGGACGGCATCGAGGTGCTCCGGCCGCACGACGCGATCTTCCTGGGTGCGGTCGGCTTCCCGGGGGTGCCCGATCACGTGTCGTTGTGGGGCTTGCTGATCCCCATCCGGCGCCACTTCCAGCAGTACGTCAACCTGCGTCCAGCGCGTCTGCTCGAGGGCGTGGTCTCGCCGCTCGCCGGTCGCGGCATGGGCGACATCGACTTCTACATCGTGCGCGAGAACGTCGAGGGCGAGTACTCGGAGATCGGTGGGCGCTTGTACGGGGGCACCGACATGGAGATGGCGGTGCAGGAGACGGTGTTCACGCGCCGCGGCGTCGACCGCGTGCTGCGGTTCGCGTTCGAGCTGGCGCGCAGCCGGCCGAAGAAGCACCTTACGTCGGCCACCAAGTCCAACGGCATCATCCACACGATGCCCTTCTGGGACGAGCGCTTCGCCGAGATGGCCGGGGCGTACCCCGACGTCCGGACGGACAAGTTCCACATCGACATCCTGACCGCCCACTTCGTGCAGCACCCTGACTGGTTCGACGTGGTGGTGGGCAGCAACCTGTTCGGCGACATCCTCTCCGACCTGGGCCCGGCGGTGGCGGGCGGCATCGGCATCGCCCCATCCGCCAACATCAACCCCGAGCGCACCTACCCCTCGATGTTCGAGCCGGTCCACGGCTCCGCGCCCGACATCGCCGGCAAGGGCATCGCCAACCCGATCGCCACGCTCTGGTCGGCCAGCATGATGCTCGATCACCTGCAGGAGCCAGCCGCCGCTGCGGCGTTCATGGCGGCGATCGAGCGGGTGACCGCCAGCGGCGAGGTGCTCACGCCCGACCTGGGCGGCAAGGCCCGCACGTCGGACGTGACGGCTGCCGTCATCGCACAACTCACCCGTTAGGAGCCGCGCGTGCGCATCATCGACCTCCAGGAACGCACCGCCTCGATCGCCTCCGACATCCGCAACGCGTTCGTCGATTTCAGCAAGATGACCTTGTCCGTGGTGGCCGTGACCACCGACGTCGAGCGCGACGGCGAGCCGGTGGTCGGCTACGGCTTCAACTCGAACGGCCGCTACGCGCAGGGCTGCTTGCTGCGTGAGCGCATCGTGCCGCGCCTGCTCGAGGCCGAGCCGCGCGACCTGCAAAGCGACGCGGGCGACAACCTCGACCCGTTCCGCATCTGGGACCACATGATGCGCAACGAGAAGCCCGGCGGTCACGGCGAGCGGTCGGTCGCGGTCGGCGTCGTGGACATGGCCGTGTGGGACGCGGTGGCCAAGATCGAGGGCAAGCCGCTCCACCGGCTGCTGGCCGAGCGCTACCGGGGCCGCGAGGCCGACGAGCGCGTGTTCGTGTACGCCGCCGGCGGCTACTACTACCCGGGCAAGGACCTGGTGCAGCTCCAGGACGAGATGCGCTCCTACCTCGACCTGGGGTACGGCGTGGTCAAGATGAAGATCGGGGGCGCCAGCCTGGCCGACGACCTAGCGCGCATCGAAGCGGTGCTGGAGGTGGTGGGCACCGGCGACCGGCTGGCGGTCGACGCCAACGGTCGCTTCGACCTGGACACCGCCCTCGACTACGCGCGGGCGCTCGAGCCCTATGGGCTGCGTTGGTTCGAAGAGGCCGGCGACCCGCTCGACTACGCGCTGCAGGCCGAGCTGAGCCGCCGCTATCCCGGCGCGATGGCCACCGGCGAGAACCTGTTCTCCATGCAGGACGCGCGCAACCTGATCCGGTACGCCGACCTGCGGCCCGACCGCGACGTTCTGCAGATGGACCCGGTCCTCTCGTACGGCCTGGTGGAGTACCTCCGGACGCTCGAGGTCCTGCGCACGCACGGCTGGTCGGCGCGGCGCTGCATCCCGCATGGTGGCCACCAGTTCGCGCTCTCGATCGCCGCCGGTCTGGGTCTGGGTGGCAACGAGTCGTACCCGCACGTGTTTAAGCCCTTCGGCGGGTTCGCTGATTCGACGCCGGTGCGCGACGGTCTCGTCGGCCTGCCCGACGTCCCCGGCATCGGGTTCGAAGACAAACGCGAGCTGTTCGAGACGTTCACGGCGGCGTTCGAGGGTGGCGCCGGGCGCTGACGGGGGTCGGCCCCGCCTCGGGTGACCGGCCCCAGCGTGGGGCTTGGTGGTTTGATGGATCCCGAGGCCGGCGCCTGCATGGTGGGTCACGGCCCGGGGGCCCAAGGTGACCGAGCACAACGGCGCGATGCTGCAGTACTTCCACTGGTACACGCCCGGCGACGGTTCGCTGTGGAACCGCCTGGCGCGCGAGGCGCCCGCGCTCGCCGCGGCCGGCTTCACGTCGGTCTGGTTGCCGCCGGCGTACAAGGGGGCGGCCGGCGGCTACGACACGGGGTACGGCGTGTACGACCTGTTCGACCTGGGCGAGTTCGACCAGAAGGGGTCGACCCGGACGAAGTACGGCACGCGCGACGAGTACTTGGCCGCGATCCGGGCGGCGCAGGCGGCCGGCATCAGCGTCTACGCCGACATCGTGTTCGGCCACAAGATGGGGGGCGACCACCAGGAGTCGCTCATGGCCACCCCGTTCGATCCCCAAGACCGGAACCGGCCCATCGGCGACGCCAGGACCATCGAGGCGTGGACCCACTTCACCTTCCCCGGCCGTGGCGACCGCTACTCGACGCTCAAGTGGCACTGGTGGCACTTCAACGCCGTCGAGATGGACGCGGAGGGCGGCGAGCACGCCATCTTCCTGTTCGAGGGAAAGCGCTTCCAGGAGGCCGTCGACCTCGAGAACGGGAACTACGACTACCTGATGGGCTGCAACCTCGATCTGGAGAACGAGGACGTGCGTGAGGAGCTCCACTACTGGGGGCGCTGGTTCCTCGACACCACCGGCGTGGACGGGTTCCGGTTCGACCTGGCGGCCGCCCTAGCCCGGGAGCTCCACGACGTGGACCGCCTGTCGGCCTTCTTCGACATCATCCAGCAGGATCCCGTCATCAGCCAGGTGAAGCTCATCGCCGAAC
>JARGGE010000078.1 GCA_029210865.1 Trueperaceae bacterium | reverse complement strand
CGCCGAGGCCACGAGCCCTCCCAGGTCGAACGAGGCGCGTTCGAGCTCCATCTCCCCCGACTCGGCCGAGGCCAAGGTGCGCAGGTCCTGCACCAGGCGCGCCAGCAGGTCGACCTGTTGCAGCAGCTGCGCCACCGTCGCCGGGTCGGCCTCCATCAGGCCGTCCTCGATCGCCTCGAGCTCGCTCTTGAGCACCGTCAGCGGCGTTCGGAGCTCGTGCGCGACGTCGCTGGTGAAGCGTCGGCGCTGCCCTTCCTCCTCTTGGAGGCGGTCGGCCAGGTCGTTGAAGGCCCGCGCGAGCGCGACCACCTCGCTCGGCCCCGACGGCGCCGCGCGGGCGTCGCGCGCCCCGGCGCCGTAGCGTCGGGTGACGTCGGCGAGCCGTTCGAGCGGGCGGCTGGCGCGCGAGGCGATCCATCCGCCGGCGACCGCCGCGGCCGCCAGCGCGATCGCGGCCGCGCGCCACGTCGCGGTGCGCAGCTCGGAGAGCAGCTGCCGCGAGGCCGCCGCGGCGCCCGCCATCGGCCGCGCGGTCGCCCCCGGCCTCTGGCCGCGCGCGTCGGGCATCCCGAACGCCCGCGCCACCGGCTCACTGGCGGCCTGCATGCTCAGGTACCCGGTGACCGTGACCGAGAAGACCGCCGTGAGCACGACGGCCAGCACGAGCCGAACCGCGAGCGTCACGGCCGCAGGCGGTACCCGACCCCGCGCACGGTCTCGAGGAGGTCGGCGCAGTCGCCCAGCCGGCGCCGCAGGTTCTTCACGTGGGCGTCGACGGTCCGCTCGTCGGCGAAGCCGTCGGTGCCCCCTTCGAGCAGCTCCGCGCGCCGGAAGGCCCGGCCCGGCTCGGCCGCGAGGGTCGCCAGCAGGCGCAGCTGGGCGGGGCTCAGGTCGAGCCGGGTCCCGCCGCAGCGCGCCTCGAAGGCGTCGAGGTCGATGGCCAGTGCCCCGACCGTGTGGTGGACCGGCGCGCGGACGTGGCCGCCGGCGCGGCGCAGGACGGCCTTCACCCGCGCCACCACCTCGCGCGGGCTGAAGGGCTTGAGCACGTAGTCGTCGGCGCCGAGCTCGAGCCCCACCAGCCGGTCGACCTCCTCGACCTTGGCGGTCACCATGACGATGGGCACGCTCGACGTGCGCCGGACCTGGCGCGCGACCTCCAGGCCGTCCAGACCGGGGAGCATGAGGTCGAGCAGGATGAGGTCGGGGTTGGCCGCCCGCCACAGCTCGAGCGCCCGGTGGCCGTCGCCCGCGCGCTCCACCCGGAAGCCGTCGGCGCGCAGGTAGCGCTCGAGCACCTCCGCGATGCGCGGCTCGTCTTCGACGATCAGGATGCGTTCGCCTGCCATGCGGGGATCTCCTCGTCGCCCTACTGTATGGGGCGGCCGACCGAGGCGTGGCGTCCGGACCGGGGTCCGGACGCCACGACCACACGATCCAGGGGGTCCAGCGGGGGCGCCGCTGCGGCGCGGGGACTACCAGCGGGCGCCCGGGCCGCGCGGCGCGCGGTTCGCGTACCCGGCGCCGCCCAGCGGGCCGCGCGCGGTCTCGGTGCGGTTCGCGTACAGCGGTTCGCCGCCGACGGCCAGGCCGCCCGCGCACCCTTCGCGGGCGATCAGGCTGGCGAAGGCCTCGGTGCCACGCTCGGCCATCTGCTCGGCCTGCAGCTCGGTGATCGCTCCTTCGGTCAGGAGGGCCTCAATCGCTTCGGCGCGGGCGGCGGCGAAGGCCGCTTCGAGGTCGGCGATCTCGATGCCCTTCTCGGCGGCGAGGTCGGCGATCGACGCGCCGGCCGCCTTGGCTGCGATCAGCTCTTCCTGGGTCAGTCCGAGCTGCTCGGCGATCACGCCGTCGACGGCGCCCTGCAGGCCCACCTGGGTGCGCCACTGCTGGGCGGTCTGCTGCCGCGCGGCCATGTCGGCCCAGCGGGCTTGCGGGCCGTACGCCGGGGCCCCGGGCTGGGCGAACGCTGGTCCGCGGACCTGCTGGACCTGGGCGCCGGGCGCGGCGCCGCGGGGGGCGGTGTCGGCGAAGCGGTGGCCCTGGGCCAGCGCGAGTCCGAGGAGGAGGGCGGCGGCGGTGACGATGATCAGTTTGCGGTTCATGGTGGGGTCCCTTCGTGCTCCATCGCGTTCGGAGCTGAGGGAAGGATAGGAGCGTCTTCGTGAACGCCGTGCGAACGCTCGGTGCGGCGACCTACCGGATCGTCCACTTGTACCGGGGCCGCGGCGCGCAGGCTGCCGAGGTCGCGTCGCCCACCGCGGTCGAGACGGTCTTCGTGGGCGTGATCCTCACGTCGATCGGAACGCTCGTCTTCTTGTTGGGGGTCACCGGCCTCATCCGTCAGGTGCTCGGCATCGTCTTCCGACGGCGCGGGGCGCCCCGGCCGATCGGCCGGGGCGCCCCGCGGTTCGCACCGCGGCGGCAGGTCGCCGCCGAGCACAGGCTCAGGCGTCGCCCTCGCGCACGACCACGAACTCGACCCGCGCGACGAGCGCGATGGCCAGCGCGATCAGGGCCAGCGGCCAGCTCCACCACAGCAGCGCGACCGCGACGATCGCGGCGATGGAGAGCGGGACGCGCATCCGGTCGCGCCCGTTCTTGCGGGCGACGAGCGTGCGGATCGTCAGGGCGCGCCAGCCGCGCCGGATCGCGGCGCCGATGCCCCCTTGACCGCTGGGCCGGGCGGCGTCGTGGGCGCGCTGGGGGCCGTTGGGGGGCAGGGTCTCGGTCATGCGCGGTCCTCCATGGGGTCAGCGGCGGGGTCGACGCTCGCGGGCGCCGACGGCGAAAGGTCGGGGGTGGCGGCCGGGTCGGTGGGGCTGGCGGCGGGCTCGGCCGGCGACCGCGGTTCGCTGCGCTCGACGGCGATCGTGAGGTTGGCGACGAGCGCCGCCATGGCGCCGAGGGCCGCCCAGACCGGCAGGAGCACGGTCCCGATCACGCCGATCGTCAGGGGGATCTCGAGCAACGTGCGGCCGTCGTCGTTCTTGATCGAGATGCGCCGGACGTTGCCCTCGCGCACCAGCTCCTTGACCTTGGCGACGACCGCCTCGCCCGAGACGCGGAACTCCTCGCGGACCGAGCGTTCGCCCGTGGGCGGGGTCCCTTCGGGACGGGGTTCGTTCATGGTCGACCTCCTTCGCGGCGCGGCGGCGGCGCGCTGGCCGCGTCCGTTCCGATGAGGTCAGCGTAGGGCGGCCACGGGTGACCCGGCGTCACCCGAGCGGGTGAGGCCCAGGGTCCCCGGCCGGTCGCCACCGGGCGCGCGCGTCAGAGCAGGTCGAGGTCGCGCGCTCGCGCCACCGCGGCGGTGCGGGTGCCGACGTCGAGCTTCTCGTAGAGATGCTTGAGGTGGGTCTTGACGGTGTTCGTGCTGAGCTCGAGATGCGCCGCGATCGCCTCGTTGCTCGCGCCGGTGGCGAGCCAACGGAGCACCTCGCGCTCCCGCTCCGAGAGCTCCTCGGCGACGACCGCGGGGCCGGCCACGCGCGCGCGCAGCTCGGCGGCCAAGCGTGGGTCGGCGTCCTCGAGCCGGCGCCGAAGCAGGTCGCGGAAGCTCGTGTGGAAGCGGTAGGTGCGCGCCTCGGGGTCGACCGGCTGCAGGAACAGGTGGGCGCGTTCGAGCTCGCTCAGGCGCTCGGCGGCGTCGTCCCTGCCGGTCAGGGCGATCGCGGTGGCGGCGTCGAGCACGTCGGCGACGCTGGCGCGCAGCACGAAGTCCTGGGTGGCGTCGTCGAGACGCTGGACGACCTCCTCGGTGAGGTAGGCGAGCACGTACGGGTCGGCGCCGGTGAAGCGCTCGACGAAGTCGGGCACGGCGTCCGGCGCGCGCCCGCGCAGGCCGAGCGCCGCCAGCTGTAGGCCCGCGCCCCATCCCTCGGTCCGCTGCACGAGCGTGCGCACGAAGCTCGGCCGCAGGGCGACGCCCATCGAGGCGAGCAGCGCGCTGGCCTCGGCCTCGGTGAAGCGCAGGTCGCTCGCGCCGATCGACTCGAGGCGCCCCTCGAGCCGCCAGCGGGCGAGCGGCAGGTCGGGGTCGACGCGCGAGACGAGCACCGCGTGCAGTCCGTCCGGGAGGTGCTCGAGGAAGGCGCGCAGGAGGTCGAGGACGTCCGGGACGTTGCCCAGTTCATGGACGTCGTCGAGGACGAGCACCCGGGGCGCGGCGTCCGACGCCTGGGCCTCGAGGGCGTCGAGCAGGGCGGCGAGGCGGTCGTGCGGGTCGCGGCGCTCGGGGTCGAGCGTCAGCGGACCCGACGGACGCGCCAGCGCGCTCGCCACGTGGTCGACGAAGCGCTCGGCGACCGCGTCGCTGGGCTCGAGCGACCACCAGGCGGGAGGCACCGCCCGCCGCCGCGCCCAGCCGGCGACCGCTGTCGTCTTGCCGTAGCCGGCCGGCGCGGCTACCCACACGAGCGGCGCGCGCAGCGCGGCGTCGATCCGCGCGTCGAGGCGCGGACGCGCCACCGCGCCCGGTCGCTCGGCCGGGGGCCGGAGGCGGGCTCGCGGGAGGGCGGGCACGGGGAGCGCGGTCATGGCCTTCCCCGCGAGCCTACCCGACGCGTCGCCCGGTCTCGCGGGGGTTCGTCCTGCGGTGCCGGCCGGGGCTCGGTCGGCCGCGCTGTGGCGTCAGCCAGCCGTGGCCGTGCCCAGGGCGGCCACCGCCGCCGCCAGCTTGACGGCGACCTCGCCGGCGATCGGCGCGAGCTGCGCGCGGGTGGCGGGCGCCGCGAGCTGGAAGGCGTCCGCCGGGTCCAGGACGCGCACGTCGGTGCCGCCCTCCACCTCGCGCAGCGTGACCGTGCAGGGCAGCAGCAGGGCGACGTCGCGGTCGAGGTCGAGCGCCTGCTTGGCGTAGTTGGGGTTGCAGACGCCGAGGATGCGGTGGCCCTCGTGTTCGACGCCGAGCTTCGCGCGGAAGGTGGCCTGCAGGTCGATCTCGCTGAGGATGCCGAAGCCCTGCGTCTTCAGGGCGGCTTCGACGGCGGTGCGGACGTCGGTCAAGGGGGCGGGGACGATCGTGTGGAGCGGGTTCATCGGTGACCTCCGGCGCCTTTATACCCGACCGGGGTATCGGTGGCGCGTGCGCCCGCGCCATGAGGGATACCGGCGCGGCGTCCGCGAGGCGCCGTCCTCGCGTGGGGCGCCGCGCTACCGTGGGGAGGACCGCGAGCGACCGCTCGCCGGCCACGGAAGGACGTGGGCGCCCATGGACCCGACCACCACCCCCGCCTGGAGCGACCTGAGAGCGCACGCCGAGCGGCTGCGCGGCACGCACCTGCGCGACCTGTTCGCCACCGACCCCGATCGCGCGGAGCGCCTGCGGCTGGCCGTCGGCGAGGTCGAACTCGACCTCTCCAAGCACCGCGTCGACGCCCCGGCCCTCGCCGCGCTGATCCGCCTCGCCGAGCAGACCGGCGTGCCCGAGGCCATCGAGGCCATGTTCCGCGGCGACCGGCTGAACACCACCGAGCGGCGCCCCGTGCTGCACGTGGCGCTCCGCGCCGGCCCCGAGGCCGTCTTCACCGTCGACGGCCGCGACGTCATGCCCGAGGTGCGGGCCGTGCGCGCACGGCTCGACGCCTTCGCGCGCCGGGTGCGCTCGGGCGCGCACGTCGGCTTCGACGGGCGACCCCTGCGGGACGTCGTCCACATCGGTATCGGCGGCAGCGACCTGGGCCCGAAGATGGCCACCGTCGCCCTGTCGGCCTACGGCCACGAGCGCCTGCGCTTCCACTTCGTCTCGAACGTCGACCCGTCCGACCTGAGCACGGCGCTCGCCGACCTAGACCCCGCGACCACGCTGGTCGTGGTGGCGTCCAAGACCTTCACCACCCAAGAGACGATGGCCAACGCGCGCGCGGCCCGCGCCTGGCTGGTGGCGGCCGGCGGCGAGGACGCGGTGGCGCACCACTTCGTCGCTCTGAGCACGAACGTCGAGGCGGCGGCCGCCTTCGGCGTCCCGGAAGCACAGGTCTTCGGCTTCTGGGACTGGGTGGGCGGGCGCTACTCGGTGTGGAGCGCCATCGGGCTCCCGCTGCTGCTCTCGATCGGGCCCGAGAACTTCGACGCCTTCCTCGCGGGCGCCGCCCGCGTCGACGCCCACCTGCGCACGGCTCCGCTCGCGGCGAACGCCCCGGTGCTGCTGGCGCTCCTGGGCGTCTGGTACGCCAACTTCCACGGCGCCGAGACCCACGCCGTCCTCCCCTACGACCACGACTTGCTCCACCTGCCCGCCTACCTGCAGCAGGCCGACATGGAGAGCAACGGCAAGTCGGTGACGGCCGACGGCCGCCCGGTGACCACCACCACCGGCCCGATCGTCTGGGGGCAACCCGGCACGAACGGGCAGCACGCCTTCTACCAGCTGCTCCACCAGGGGACCCGGCTGGTGCCGTGCGACTTCCTGGTGGCCGCCCGCAGCCACCGACCGATCGCCGATCAGCACGAGCTGCTCGTCGCCAACGCGCTCGCCCAGGCCGAGGCGCTGATGGTCGGGCGGCGCGCCGACGAGGTACGCGTCGAGCTCGAGGCGCAGGGGCTCGTGGGGGCCGAGCTGGAGCTGCTCACGGCCGCGAAGACCTTCGAGGGCGACCGCCCGAGCACCTTCATGCTCTACCCGGAGCTGACGCCCGAGGTGCTCGGGACGCTCATCGCGCTCTACGAGCACAAGATCTTCGTCCAGGGCGTCGTGTGGGGGGTCAACAGCTTCGACCAGATGGGGGTCGAGCTGGGCAAGGTGCTCGCCACGCGGATCCGTCCGGAGCTCGACGACGGCGCGGCGATCGGTCCCCACGACGCCTCGACCCGGGCGCTCATCGAGGCCGTCCGACGGCTGCGGCGCGGCTGAGGCCGCGCCCTGCTAGCCTGCGGCATGAAGCTGTTCCGCTCGACGCTCCTCGCCGTCGTCGTCGC
Source organism: Trueperaceae bacterium (assembly GCA_029210865.1). Classification (GTDB taxonomy): domain Bacteria; phylum Deinococcota; class Deinococci; order Deinococcales; family Trueperaceae; genus JAABTL01. The sequence goes on along the minus strand of JARGGE010000078.1, from coordinate 2,709 downwards.
GCTGACGCCGCTCGCCGCGGCTCAGACGCTCGCCGACGTCATGCTCACCACCGCCATCGCCAGCACGCTGTACCCCGGCGTGCGCCTGCCCTCGGGGAGCCTGCGGGCGGTGGGCGCTGGCACCGCACCGATCATCGCGCGGGTGCCGGACGCCAACGCCTGGACCGACTGGGAGGTCTACACCGCCACCGGCATCGTGGCCGCGCTGGAGCCGGCGCTCATGAACAACCTCGAGACGGGGCTCTTCCTCGACGGCTTCGAACGCGTGGAGACCACCCCCACGAACGACGGCGCCACCGTCACCACCCGCGTCGTCTTCGCGCACGCCGACGGTCGCCGCGCGCTGCTCGTGACCTTCCGGCAGCCGCGGGAACTGATCTGGTTGGTGGCCCGCTCGCGTTGAGCGAGGAAGCTCGCGGCGGTCGCCCGTGCGGTGAGGGCGCGCGCGTCAGACGGCCCCCTCGGCCCCGGCGAGCGCCGCACGCACTTCCTCGTCGCTCACCTGCCCGAAGCGCTCGTACGCCTGGCCCACCGCGTAGAAGCCCACGGGCGCCTGCAGGACCCAGACCCGGTCGGCGAGCGCGCGGAGCTCGGCCACGGTGTCGGGCGAGGCCACCGGCGCGGCGACGGCCACGAAGGCGGCGCCCGCGGCCCGTGCGACCGCGACGGCGGCGCGCGCGGTGGCGCCCGTCGCGATCCCGTCGTCGACGATCAGCACGGCGCGCCCCGCGAGCGCGAGCGGCGCCCGGTCGCCCCGGTAGCTGCGTTCGCGGCGCTCGAGCTCCTGCCGCTCCCGCGCCTCCACCCGCTCGATCGCCTCGGGGCGCACGCCCGAACCGCGCAGCACGTCCTCGTTCCACACGCGCACGTCGCCCGCCCCGATCGCGCCCATGGCCAACTCCTCGTGCCCCGGCAAACCGAGCTTGCGCACGACGAGCACGTCCCAGGGCACGGCCAGCGCTCCGGCCACCTCGCGCGCCACCGGCACCCCGCCGCGCGGGAGCGCCAGCACCACGTCCGCCGACGCACCACGGGCGACCAGGTCGGCGGCGAGCCGTCGGCCGGCGTCCGCGCGGTCGCGGAACGGCGCGTCCCGGTCCCTCATGCGTCCAGGGTAGCGCCGGACCGGACGCCCGCAAGGACCATCCGATACGGTCCCGGTAGCATGGGGGCGTGTTCGACGACCGTCGCGTCCTCGTCGTCCTGAACCCGGGCTCGGGCCGCGGCCGCGCGGCGGCGGCCGAACCGGTCGTGCGCCGAGCGCTGGCGAGCGCGGGCGCCCACGTCGAGCTGCGACGGACCGGCGACCTGGACGACGCCACCGCCTGGGGGCGGGCCGCGGCCGACGAGGGATGGGACGCGGTCCTGGCCGTGGGCGGCGACGGCACCGCCACGGCGGTCGCGCGCGGCCTGCTCGCGGCCGGGGCGCGCGTCCCGCTGGGCATCGTCCCGACCGGCACCGGCAACGGGCTCGCGCGCGTCCTCGAGGTCCCGATGGACCCGGCGAAGGCGGTCGCGGCGCTGGCGGCGGGCCGGGTCGTCGATCTCGACGTCGTCGAGGTGACCGAGCCCGCGGCGGCCGACGGTCCGGCGCTCGCCCTGGTCTTCCTGGGCGCCGGGCTGGACGCCGACATCAACCGCGTCGCGGACGCCCGCAGCAAGGCGCGCCTGGGCTTCCTCGCCTACGTCTGGGCCACGCTGCACCAACTGCCCCGGCTGCGCGCGCACCGGCTGACGGTGACGCTCGATGGCGTCGCTCACCCGGTCGCCGCCCACACCGTCAGCGTCTTCAACGCCGGGCGGATGGTCGTCGCGGGCGTCCCGGTGGGGCCCGATGCCGACCCCCACGACGGCCGCCTCGACGTGGCGGTCCTCCGCTCACCTGGCTTCTGGCGCTCGGCCGCAGCGGTCGCCCGCTTGGTGACCCGCGGCGGCAGCCGCACGCTCTTCGAGGGGGCGACGACGGTGCGCATCGAGGCCGACCCCCCGCTCCCCGTCCACCTCGACGGCGACGTGGTCGGCACCACCCCGCTCGAGGCCAGCGTGCGCCCTGCGGTGCTGCGCGTCCTCGCTGCGGCCAGCTACCGGAGCGACCGACCCGAGGTCAGCGCCTGAGGACGCCGGCCACGCCGCGGTAGCGCGCCTCGAGCTCGTCGGCGCGCACGCCGCGCACGAAGCGGAGCGCCGTGCGCTGCCGCTCGAGATGGGACGCGACGTGCTCGCGCAGGTCGATGCGCTCGACGGTCGCGTCGGGGGCCCCGCCCTCGGGCAGCCCGTCGGGCAGGTCGCGGACCTCTTGCGTCGCGGTGTTCCAGGCGGCCGGGACCGCCCGGTCGGCAGGCAGCACGAGCCACCCCAAGCGACCGGCGCGCAGCGCCGTCCACGTGGCGGCGGGCCCGACCACCCCACGCTCGCCGACCGCCTCCAGCGCCGCGACCTCGCGTGCCTCTTCCTCCGCGTCGAGCATCGTCGCGATCGCCTCGGTCCAGGCGCTCGCGTCGGCGTCGGGGTCGGCCGGGGCGCCGGGGCGCGCGAGCAACCGGTCGGCGCTCCCCGCAGGCCAGGCGCGCTCGAACGCCGCGACCGCGCGGGACCCCCCGACGACGAACACGAGGGACGAGGAGACCAGATCCGCCAAGCCCGCCAAGAAGGCCTCCACCGCGCACGCGCCGAGCGCATCGCCTATCGTCAACAGCACCCACAAGACAG
>JARGGE010000077.1 GCA_029210865.1 Trueperaceae bacterium | reverse complement strand
GGTCGTCAGTCCCCGTGAAGCGCGTCGTGGGCCGCGCTCAGGGCGTCGGCGACCGCGTCGACGTCGGGTCCGGCGCCCTGGGCGCGCTCGGGCTTGCCACCGCCGCGGCCGCCGAGCACGGCGAGCGCCGCCTTCAGCGCCGGACGCACGTCGACGCCGGCGCCCGAGGCGGCGACCACCTCGGCCTTGCCGCCGCGGACGACCGCGAGGACGGCGGTGGCGCCGCGCGCCGCCAGGGCGTCCGCGAGCGGAGCGAGCAGGTCGGCGTCGCCGGGCTCGAGCTCGGCGACGACCAGCGCGCCGTCGGGGCGCGGCGCCTCGGGGTCGCTCGCGTCCGCTCGACCGAACTCCGCGGGCTCGCCCAGCAGCCCGTCGGCGAGGTCGGCGGCGAGCCGCCCGCGGGCTTCGGCCAGGGCGCGCCGGGCAGCGGTCGCCTCGTCGGCGAGCGCCGCGACCTTGGCGGGCAGGTCGGCGACGGCGGTCGACAGCGTGGCCGCCGCGGCGCTCGCGGCCGCGTGCGTCGCGCGATGGTGCGCCCAGGCCTCCCAACCGGCCCGGAAGGTGACGCGCGTGAGGTCACCGCGGATGCGCTCGCGCTTCAGCACGACGATCGGCGCCACCTCGGCGGTGCAGCGGACGTGGGTGCCGCCGCACGCCGAGAGCTCCCAGGCGCCCGCGGGGTCGCGGTCGACGGCCGCCCCCATGGCCACCAGGCGGATGCGTCCGTGCACCTTCGGCGGACGCCGCAGCGGGAAGCGCTCGAGCTCGGCCTCGTCGACTTCGAAGGCGACGACCGGCCAGGCGTCGTACGCCGCCTCGTTCGCGAGCCATTCGGCGGCGGCGATCGCGTCGTCGTCGGGGGCACCGGCCAGATCGACGGTCAGGTCGGCGCCGGTGAGCGCCACCGAGCGGGTGGCGAAGGCCGGGTCGACGCGCACGAAGGCCTGCGACAGCAGGTGCTGGGCGCTGTGCCGCTGCCGGTGGCGCGCCCGGCGCTCGCCGTCGATCGCGCCGTGGACCGGATGCCCGGCGACCCAGGCGGCGGCCGCGCCCGCCACGCGGTGCCACACCGCACCGTCGTCCTCGATCCGGACGTCGTCGACGGCGACGCCGGCGAGCGAGCCGACGTCGTGGGGCTGACCGCCGCTCGTCGGGTAGAAGGCGCTGGCGTCGAGGCGCACCCACGCGTGGTCGCCGTCGGCGCGCGCAGCGACGACGTGGGCGTCGAACTCGAGGAGGTAGGCGTCGTGCTGGTCGAGGCGGCTCATGGACCCGAGCCTACCGGGCGGCGGCGGGGTGCGGTCGCACCCCGTGACGCGGCGCCTCGCGGCGCTCCCCGGCATCGCCGCGGGCCGGTGATGTGGGGTCGGGGATACGGTGCGCCGCCGTCGACCCGACCTAGGCTTGGCCAACTCCGCTCCCCGGTCACGCCCCCGGCCCATCGCCGGCGCCTCGCGGCCGGACCGCCCCGCTCGCGCTTTCGCGCGACCACGGAAGGGTGCTCCCCATGGCCGACCTCCCCGGTCGTCTTCGCTCCGAACGTTCCCGTGCCACCGTCGCGAACGGTGTTGCCCAGGCGCCGCTGCGTGCCGGCGTCCCTGGCGCTACCATGGTTCAGGAGGCCCGCGTGAGCACCACCGCCCATCTGTACGATCCGTCCGGTCCCGAGGCGTTCGACGAGGTCGGCGAGGTCGTCCTCACCGAGCTGATCTCCGACCTGATCTCCGGGCTCGGCGAGGACGTGGAGCGCGAAGGGTTGGTCAAGACCCCGCACCGCGTCGAGCGCTCGCTGCGCTTCCTCACCAGCGGGTACACCGCCGACCTGGACGCGGTCCTCAACGGCGCGCTGTTCGAGGCCGAGGGCTCGGAGATGGTCGTCGTGAAGGGCATCGAGTTCTACTCGATGTGCGAGCACCACATGCTCCCCTTCTTCGGCAAGGCCCACATCGCCTACATCCCCGGCACCAAGATCCTGGGGCTCTCGAAGTTCGCCCGCGTCGTGGACGTCTTCGCGCGGCGCTTGCAGGTGCAGGAGCGGATGACGCTGCAGATCGCCGACGCGCTCGAGGAGGCGCTCGAGCCGCGCGGGCTCGCGGTCGTCACCGAGGCCAGCCACCTGTGCATGATGATGCGCGGCGTCGAGAAGCAGGGATCGACCACCCGCACGACCGCGATGCGCGGCGCGTTCAAGGACGACCCGCGCACGCGGCAGGAGTTCCTGGAAGCGATCCGCTCCTAAGCGGCCCTGCCGCGTCCGGCGACCCCGCCGCATCGGGCGGCCGCTTCGGCGTCAGGCGGCGGGTTCGAGGACGCGTCGCTCGAGCCAGTCGAGCACGCCGCCCTCCTCGGGCGAGGGCACGTGCTCGTCGGCGACCGCGAGCGTGTCGGGGTGCGCGTCGGGACCGACGGCGACGCCGTGGCCCGCCCAACGCACCATGCTCACGTCGTTGAGGCCGTCGCCGAAGGCGACCACCTCGTGCTGGGCGTACCCGAGCTGCTCGGCGATGAAGGCGAGCCCGGTCCCCTTGTCGCCGCCTTGGCCGACGATCTCGAGGAAACCGTCGCCCCACAGGTAGCGTTCGGCGTGCGGCAGCCGGCCGGCGACGTGCTCGGCGACCTCCACGCTGGTGGTCGCGGCGGCGAACACCACCTTGTCGGCGTCGGCGTCGAAGGTCGGTTCGAAGCGGGTGACCACCCGGCTCTCGGTGTGGGCCCAGTGCCAGCGCGCGTCGTGCGGGTCCTTGACGTACAAGTGGTCGTCGACCACACAGCTGAACTCCACCGTGGGGTGCGTCGCCCACGGGTCGAGCATCGCGCGCACGTCGACCGCCTGCAGGCGGGTGCGGCGCAGCTCGCGTCCCCCCGGACCCATCACCTGGGCACCGTGGTTCACGCTGAACGGGCCGGCGACGCCGAGCGCCTCGAGGAAGGGGCGCGCCGACGCCATCGGGCGTCCGGTGAGCACCGTGACCGCGTGCCCGGCGTCGCGCAGCGCCCGCATCACGCCCGGCGTGCGCTCCGGCAGCCGGTAGTCGTTGGTCACGAGGGTCTTGTCGAGGTCGAAGGCGAAGAGCACGCGGCAGCTTACCGGGCGGTGGCCCGCGGACGCGTCGCCGGGCGATGGCCCGCACGCGGCGCGGCGCGCTCGTCGTCGCGAAGCGACCGCGGCGCCTCGCTGGTCAGCGCCGCCGCCAGCGGTGGCGCAGGTAGGCGCCCAGCTCGCGGGGCAGCTTCGGCAGGGTGGCGAAGACGAAGGCGTCGGCCACCTTCTTCAGTCCCTCCGAGAGCGCCGGGTAGGCGACCACGTGGCGCGAGAGCTGCCACAGCGAGCCACGGCGGCGCTGCAGCCAGACGAGCAGTTGGATCAGCTCCGCGGCGTGCGGCCCGACCACGGTCGCGGCGAGGACGCGGCCGGTGAGGCGCATCGCGTGCGCCTCCACGAAGCCGGCGTCGTGGCCCTCGACGTAGCCCCGGTCGAGGGCGGCCAGGTCGACCCGGTGGGTGACCACCAGGTCGGCGCCGTAGCGCGCCTGGAGGGCCGCGAGCGACGGGCCGACCTGCGCCACCTCGGGCTCGGTGAAGGTGGCCGCCGGGTAGTCGCCCTCGGGCACGAGCGGCAGCCAGGGCGCCGTGAGGTGGCGCACCAGCCGGCGCCCCTGGGCGTTGGCCGCGTGCGTGAACTTGGCGCGCTCGGTCGCGTCGCCGATCGCGTAGAGGCCGCGCACCGAGGTCCGGTGGGCGCGGTCGGTGGCGATGCCGCCGCGGCCGACGCGCACGCCGAGCGCCTCGAGCCCGAGGCCGTCGACGTTCGGCCGGCGGCCGACGGCGACGAGCACGCGGTCGACGCCCGCGACCGCGACGGCGTCGCCGTCGGTCTCGAGGTGCAGCATCCCGCCGTCGCGCTCGTAGCGGACCGCCTTGGCGCCCACGTGCACGGCCACGCCGCGCGCGCGCAGGCCGGCGCTCACGAGCTCGGCGGCCGCCGCCGGCGCGGCCGGCAGCAGCTGCGGCGCGGCCTCCACCAGCGTCACCCGGCTGCCCAGGCGCGCGAACGCGGTCGCCATCTCGGCGCCGATCGCGCCGCCGCCGATGACGGCGAGGTGGCGCGGTGGGTCGACCAGGTCGAACAGCGTGGCGTTCGTGGTCGCCACGTCGGCGTCGAGGCCGGGCAGCGGGATCGTGACCGCCCGCGCGCCGGTGGCGAGAACGACGATCGGTGCGACCAGGACGCGCTCGGCCGCGCCGTCGCCGGCCGTGGCCACCGCCACGCGATCGGCAGCCAGCAGGCGGGCGCGGCCGCGGACGAGGGTGAGGTTGGGCTCGACGGCGACCTCGTGGTCCTCGCGCTCGCGGAGCGCGTCGCGCTTGGCGCGCACGAAGGCGAGCACCGTGCGCGCCGCGTCCGCCCAGCCCGGATCGCCGGCGCGCAGACCGCGTTCGGCGAGCGCGCGCGAGGCGGCCAGCAGCGTCTTGGACGGGATGCAGCCGACGTTGGTGCAATCGCCACCGACCGCGTCCGCCTCCACCACCGCCACGCGCTTGCCGGTGCGGGCGAGGCCGAACGCGACGGTGAGCCCGCCGGACCCGGCACCGACGACCACGGCGTCGAAGCGCTGGTCGCTGACAGCCGTGGCCTCGGCACGCGTGTCGCCCGCGCCCGCGCGGGTCGTGCCTGGGGCGGTCACGGCGCCACCTCGGTCGTACCGGACGGCGGCGCGGCGGCCCCGCTGGCGGCGCTCGCGGTGACGGTGCTCCCGGTGCCGCTGCTCCCGGCAGCGGCGGCCTCGCGGCGGGCGACGCGGCGTCGCAGCGTGCGCGAGGCCACCAGTGAGGCGACGAACAGCGTGGCCGAGGCCGCGAGCGCGCGCGCGTCGAGGCTGGGCAACCGCCCGTCGGCCAGCGCGCTCAGGTCGCCGATCGAGGCGCCGAACAGCAGGAAGGTCAGGGAGCCGGGGATCGAACCCAGCGCGGTCGCGAGCACGAAGGGTCCCGGGCGCAGCCGCAGCGCGCCGGCGAGGTAGTTCACGGCGTCGTACGGCGTGAACAGGAAGCGCAGCGTCAGCACGGTCTCGAAGGTCCGGTCGCGCAGGCGCGTCGCCAGCGCGCCGCCGCGCGGCGATGCGAGCAAGCGCGTGGCCCACGGACCGCTGAGCCAGCGGGCGAGCCCGTAGGCGAGCAGGGCACCGCCGTTGGCGCCGACGAGCACGACGAGGAAGCCGAGCCAGGGGCCGTAGAGGTGCCCGGCGCCGATCGTGAGCACCGTCGCCGAGAACAGCAAGAGCGGCCGCAGGACGTAGGCCAGGGCGAAGGCGAGCGGCCCCGCCGGGTGGTCGGCGAGAAGCGCGACGAGCGCCTGGAGCGCGCCGAGCGGCCCCAGCCCGGTGGCGCGCATGGCGACGAGGTACGCCACCAGCAGCGTCCCCCACGCGAGCGCGACGGGCCAGCGGGGCGGACCGGCACGGCCGCCGGGGGCGCGTCGCGGCGCACCGCCGGGCTCGCCGCGCGTCACGCCGCCCCTCCCGGCGCCAGCCGCCGAGCGCCCCACCCGACGCGCTGCAGCGCGCTGGCGAACACCAGCGCGGCGATCGTCCCCAGCGTCCAGGACGCGTACGCGGGCAGCGCGAGGGCGAGGGTGAAGAGGACGACGGTCTCGGCCCCCTCGATCAGGCCGGCGGGCAGGTGGAGGCCGGGCGCCGAGCCGCCGCCGCCCGCGCGCCGCCCTTCGGCCTCCAGGGCGAGCGCTGCCGACAGGAAGGCGAGCGAGCCGAGGTTCACGTAGAAGGCCGCGACCGCGAGCGCCGCGGCGGACCACACCGCGACGGGGTCGGCGAACCCGTGCGCCGCGGCGCCGGCTGCGAGCCCGAGCGGGACCGCGGCGTACACCGTCAGGTCGGCCATGAGGTCGAGGAAGGCGCCGCGCGGTCCCGCCCGACCAGAGGCGCGCGCGACGTCGCCGTCGAGGCCGTCGAGGAGGCGGTTGGCCAGCCAGGCCAGCAGCGCCGCGTCGAAGCGCCCGGCGGCGGCGAGGCCGGCGGCCGCGAGCCCCACGGCGAGGCCGACCGCGGTGAGGGCAGCGGGCGGGACGGGCGCGAGCCGGCCCGCGAGCGGCGCGAGCAGGCGCGTCTTGACGGGGCGGAGGACGCAGTCGATCACGCTCCGACGGTACGCGGCAGGGGACGTGCCGCAACGTCCAACCGGGTACATTCCGCAAGCCGCGCCATCAACGACGCGGCGGGCGCCGGTGGTACACTCCGCGCGTCGCACCGCCCGCGTGGTGTTTCGTGCCGCTCGTGCGTCCCCGCCGGGGACGCGGGCACCGCGCGCGGCGTCCGAGGAGGTCGAGCCGCATGTACCGAGGTCGAGAGGGCCAGTGGGCCTTCGTGTTCCATCGGATGTCGGGGGTCGCGCTGGCGTTGTACTTGCTGCTGCACGTCATCGACATCAGCTTGGTGATGTGGGGACCGGACGGCCCGTTCAACGCCTTCCTGGCCTTCTACCATCAGTGGCCGTTCCGCATCGGGTTGATCTTGATCATCGCCGGCGTCGTCTACCACGCCCTCAACGGCCTGCGGATCATCATGATGGACTTCACCACCTGGGGCGTGCGCTACCAGGCGCCGCTCTGGTACGGCGTGCTCGGCCTGACCGCGCTGATCGGCATCCCGGTGCTGTGGAAGATCGTCCCCGAGATCCTGGGGATCGCCTGATGGCGCGCCCGTCGGCGACCACGGGCGGCGCCCGCGCCACCGCCCCGCGCACGCTCCGCGACGCCAAGGCCGCGTACGGCACCAACCCCGAGCTGGCCTGGTGGGTGTTCATGCGCATCTCCGGGTTCCTGCTCGTGGTCCTCACGTTCGGGCACCTGTGGGCGAACAACATGGCGTTCAACGCCGGCGAGATCGACTTCGCCTACGTCGCCGGACGTCTGTCCCAGCCCGGCGTCAAGCTCTACGACTCCTTCCTGCTGCTGTTCGCCATGCTCCACGGCGTGAACGGCCTGCGCTACTCGCTCGAGGACTACGTCAAGCGCCCCGGCGCACGGTTCTGGTGGAAGGCGGTGCTCTTCACCGCCGCCGCCGCGATCTTCGTCCTGGGCGTCATGGCGCTGTGGACGTTCAGCTTCGACGAGATGGGTGCCGCCGTGCGCGCCCTCAACGAGTGATGGAAGGCGGACGATGACCCGAGCCCACACCTTCGACGTGATCGTCGTCGGCGCCGGTGGCGCCGGGATGATGGCCGCGCGCTACGCGGCGCAGCACCCCGGCGTGTCGGTCGCGGTGATCAGCAAGCTCTACCCCACGCGCTCGCACACGGGTGCGGCGCAAGGCGGCGTCGGCGCCGCGCTCGGCAACGTCTCCGAGGACCACCCCGAGTGGCACGCCTTCGACACGATCAAGGGCGGCGACTACCTCACCGACCAGAACGTCGCCGAGACCTTCGCGCGCGAGGTCATCGAGGCGGTCTACGAGCTCGAGCACATGGGCTTGCCCTTCAGCCGCACCCCCGAGGGCAAGATCGCCCAGCGCAAGTTCGGCGGGCACACCCGCGAGTTCGGCAAGAGCGCCGTCGAGCGCGCCTGCTACGCCGCCGACCGCACCGGGCACATGATCCTGCAGACGCTGTACCAGCAGTCGATCAAGGACCGCGTCAACTTCTTCAACGAGTTCCACGTGCTCGACCTGATCCTCGAGGACGGCGAATGCCGCGGCGTGGTCGCGTACGAGTTGGCGACCGGGCAGCTGCACACCTTCCACGCCAAGGCGACGATCATCGCCACGGGCGGCAACGGCCGCATGTTCAAGGTCACCAGCAACGCCCACGCGCTCACCGGCGACCTGATGGCGATCGCCTACCGGCGCGGGCTGCCGATCGAGGACCCGGAGTTCTACCAGTTCCACCCCACCGGTCTGTACAAGCTGGGCGTGCTGCTCACCGAGGGCGCCCGCGGTGAGGGCGGCATCCTGCGCAACGCCGACGGCGAGCGCTTCATGGAGCGCTACGCGCCCACCATCAAGGACCTGGCGCCGCGCGACATGGTCAGCCGCGCGATGTACCTCGAGATCCGGGATGGCAAAGGGTGCGGCCCCGACAAGGATTACCTCCACCTCGACCTGACCCACATCGACGCGGCGATCATCGAGGAGCGGCTCCCCGACATCACCGAGTTCGCGCGGATCTACCTGGGCGTCGACCCGGTCACGGAGCTGGTGCCGATCCAGCCCACCGCGCACTACGCGATGGGTGGCATCCCCACCACGATCGACACCGAGGTCGTCTCGGACGGGAACGACACCATCGTGCGCGGGCTCTACGCCGCCGGCGAGGTCGCCTGCGCCAGCCTCCACGGCGCCAACCGGCTGGGCACCAACTCGCTGGGTGACCTGATCGTCTTCGGTCGGCGCGCCGGCATCGAGGCGGCCAAGTACGCCGCCGGCGCGAGCTTCGGCCCGCTGCCGGCCGACGTCCAGGACCGCGCGAGCGAGCTGGTCGAGCGCACGCGCAGCGGCCCCCGGCGCGAGAAGGTGTCCCACATCCGGCGCGAGCTCCAGGAGACCATGCAGGACCACGCCTCGGTCTTCCGCACCCACGAGTTCCTCGAGAGGCAGGTCGCCATCCTCGCCGACCTCAAGGAGCGCGCCAAGGGGATCGGCGTCGAGGACCAGGGGAAGCAGTTCAACACCGAGCTGCTCGAGGCGATCGAGCTCGGCTTCCTGATCGACAACGCCGAGCAGTTGGTGCACGGCGCGCTCAACCGCACCGAGTCGCGCGGCGCCCACTCACGCGAGGACTACAAGGAGCGCGACGACGCCGAGTGGCTCAAGCACACGCTCGTCTACAAGGACGGCGACGGCGTACGCATCGACTACAAGCCGGTCACGCTGGGCCTCTTCGAGCCCAAGCCGCGCACCTACTGAGGCGGGGGCCCATGCAGATCAACGTCAAGATCAAGCGCTTCGACCCCGAGGCGGACGCCCGCCCCTACTGGTCGGACTACACCTTCGAGGCGCGCGGCACCGACCGCATCCTCGACGTCATGAACCACATCAAGTGGGAGGTCGACGGTAGCCTCGCCTTCCGCCGCTCCTGCGCCCACGGCATCTGTGGGTCGGACGCCATGCTCATCAACGGCGTCAACCGGCTCGCCTGCAAGGTCCTGGTCAAGGACCTGGGTGCCAAGATCACCATCGAACCCATCCGCGGCCTGCAGGTCCTCAAGGACCTGATCGTCGACATGGAGCCGTTCTTCGACGCCTTCAAGGCCGTGCTGCCGTACTTCATCAACGAGGACCCGGCCCCGCCGGCCGAGCGGCTCCAGAGCCCCGAGGACCGCGCGGTGTTCGACGAGACCACCAAGTGCATCCTGTGCGCGGCCTGCACCACCAGCTGCCCGGTGTTCTGGACGAACGGCCGCTACCTGGGCCCAGCCGCGATCGTGAACGCCCACCGCTTCATCTTCGATTCGCGCGACCAGGGCGCGGCCGAGCGCCTTCAGGTGATGAACCAGGCGAACGGCCTGTGGCGCTGCCGCACCGCCTACAACTGCACCGAGGCCTGCCCGCGCGACATCCCCATCACCCGCGCCATCCAAGAGGTCAAGCGCGAGCTGCTCTGGCGCAACGCCTGAGCGTCCACCCCCGCTCGACCACGGCGACGGCCGCACCGGATCCCGGT
>JARGGE010000076.1 GCA_029210865.1 Trueperaceae bacterium | reverse complement strand
CCTTGACGGAACCACACCAGCTGCGCGTGCAGGTGGTCGGGTTCGTAGAAGGCGGTGGGGTCGTCGAGGAGCCCGATGATCGACTCGGGACCGGCGAGGCCGCAGGTGGGGAGGACGTCGGCGTCGGCGTACGCGCCCACCGGGAGGCTCGTCTCGACGATGTCGCGCTCGCGCTGCGCCGACCCGCGCGGCAGGGCGACGCGGACCTGGTCGTACACGCGCTGGCACACGCGCTGCCGGCCGCGCTGCCCGGGCACGTACTCGGTGCGCACCAGCCCCGCGGCCTCGAGCACGCCCAGGTGCATGGTGACCGTCGACGGCGGCATCGCGAGCGCCTCGGCGAGCTCGCCCACGTTGCGCAATTGCTCGCCGAGGGCCGTCAGCAGCCGCCAGCGCGGTTCGGAGGCGAGCGCCTTCGCGACCGCGCGCAGCCGTTCGCCATCGCCCTCGTCGAGCGTCAGGGTGAGCGCCTCGAGCGTGCGCGGTGGATCGGGGTGGCGCTTGGGCATGCTGGAATATAGCAGGTTGTGCCGCGGTAATCGTGGCACCCCGGCACGTCTTTCGCGGCGCGACCTGAGGGAGTGCCGTGCAGGACGCGAAACATCAACTTGACGCGCCCCAACCCCCGTGCTATACCGAGCATTACCACAGCGTTCTCCGTGCGTTCTCGTCATCCCGTCGTCTGGGAGAGGAGCGGTCGATGACCAGCTCGGCCCCAACCCGTTCGCGCGCCGCCCGGCGCGTCCGCGACGCCGTCGCCGGCTACCTCTTCGTCGGCCCGTTCCTGCTCGCGTACGTCGCCTTCCTCCTCTGGCCCTTCGCGCGCGGCGTCTGGATCAGCCTCCACGACTGGAACCTGCTCGCGGTGGCGATCAACCCCGACGCCAAGACCTTCGTCGGCCTCGACAACTACGTGCGCATGCTCTGGGGCGACGGGCTGGTCTGGAGCCTCGACCACCAGTGGGGCGTGCGCCTCCTCGGGCTCGCCCTCGTCGCCGGCGCCCTCTGGGCGTGGCGGCGCGGGGCGATCGGGCGGGGAACCGCGCTCGCGGCGGCGGCGGCCGGTCTGCTCGTCTTCGGGTTCGCGCTCGGCCTCCACCCGGGCGAGGGGGGCCGCTGGGGCGACCGGCGCTTCTGGCCCATCGTCGGCAACACCCTCACCTTCGTGGCGCTCACGGTCCCGGCCGTCGCCGCGATGGGCCTCGCGCTGGCCATCGGGCTCAACCGCGACGACCGACGATCGGCCGTCCTCCGGACGTTCTTCTTCTTGTCGCAGGTGCTGTCGGTGACGGTGGTGACGCTCATCTGGCAGCTGACCCTGAGCCCGCGCCAGGGGCTGATCGCGCACGCCTTCCGCAGCCTCGGCCTCGAGCCGCTCGCCTGGGTGACGAGCCCCGACCTGGCGATGCCGGCGATCGTCATCGCCACCGTGTGGTGGTCGCTCGGCTTCGCGATGATCCTCTTCCTCGCCGGCCTGCAGGAGATCCCGGCCGAACGCAACGAGGCCGCGCGGCTCGACGGCGCCGGCCCGCTGCAGCTGCTGCGCCACCTCACCCTGCCGGCGCTCAGCCGCACGACCACGCTGGTGGTGGTGCTGCAGATCATCCTGCACTTCCAGGTGTTCGGGCAGAGCCACCTGATCACGCGCGGGGGCCCCAACGACGCCACCCAGGTGTGGGTCCGGTACATCTACCAGACCGGCTTCCGCAACAGCGAGCTCGGCGACGCCTCGGCGCTGGCGATCGTCCTGTTCGCCTTCATGCTCGTCTTCGCCCTGCTACAGATGCGCGCCTCGCGCGGGGAGGCCTGACGTGGCCGGCGGTCGCGGCGCGCGCCGCGTCTGGACCCTGGTGCTGGTGCTGCTGGCGCTCGTCTGGCTGATCCCGATCGTCTGGATGGCCTCGCTGGCGCTGCAGCCGAACGACCTGCTCGCCCGCACCACCTCGAACGTCGCGTGGGGGCTGATCCCCTGGCCCTTCACGCTCGACAACCTCGCCTTCGTGCTCGGCAGCGGCCTCACGCCGCGCTGGTTCCTCAACAGCGCAATCGTCGCCGGCGGCATGACGCTCGCGGTGCTCGCCACCGCGTCGCTGGCCGGCTACGCCTTCGCGCGCATCCCGTTCCCGGGCAAGCGGGTGCTGTTCCCGCTGGTGCTGGCCGGCTTGGTCATCCCCGAGCAGGCGGTCTTCATCCCGCTCTACACGCAGTTCGCCGAGTGGGGCTGGCACAACGGCTACCTCGCGCTCATCGCGCCGCGCGTGGCGGTGCCCATCGGCGTCTTCCTGATGACGCAGTTCTTCCGCGGCATCCCCACCTACCTCGACGAGGCCGCCGCGCTCGACGGCGCCGACCGCTGGGTCATCTTCACGCGCATCATGCTGCCGCTCGCGCGGCCGGCCATGACCACGCTCGCCATCCTCACCTTCCTGTACGCCTGGAACGACTACCTGTGGCCGCTGGTCTCCGCGAGCCGGCCCGAGATGTTCACCATCACCCTCGGCCTCGCCAGCCTGCAGAGCAACTTCGCGCAGAGCGAGGGGCTGGGGCGCGTGATGGCCTCCGGCGTGCTCGCGAGCCTGCCGGTGGTCCTGCTGTTCCTGCTCTTCCAACGCCACGTGGTGCGTGGCATCGCCATGGGCAGCGGCAAGTGACGCCCCGCGCCGCGCCCGCCACCGACCGTCCCGCCGGCGCGCACCACGCGCTCCTGCCCCAAGGAGGCACCATGCGACGCATCCGTCCCGTCCTCGCCCTGCTCGTCCTCGCGCTCTTCGCGTCCCCCGCGTTCGCGCAGGACACCACGATCACGCTCGGCCGCTTCTTCGGCGCCTGCGACGTCTCGGGCGTCTCCATCGCCAACGCGGTGGGCGAGCCCTGCATCATCCAGGCGATCGTCGACGCCTACAGCGAGGCCGACAACGGCGTCACCGTCGACACGCTGCCCACCGACTGGGGCAACTACTACGACCAGATCAAGGCGAGCTACGCCGGCGGCATCGACGTCGACGACTGGGCGCCGGCCGCGCGCGAGGCGGTCACCTTCGACGGCCGCATCTACGGCGTCCCCATGGACGCGCACGCCAACCTGTGGCACGTGAACATGGAGCTGATGGAGGCCGCCGGCCTGGTGAACGCCGACGGTACGCCGATCCTGCCCTCGAGCCCCGAGGAGCTGCTCGCCCACGCGCAGCAGGTCAAGGACGCCACCGGCGCGGACTACCTGGCCGCCGACTTCGCGCAGTTCCCCATCGGCGTGCGCTTGGTCATGACGCTCGTCTGGCAGCAGGGCGCGGAGCTGTTCGCCGACGGCGTCGCCGACGTCGACTCGGCCGAGGCCGTGCGCGCGGTCGAGACGATCGTCTCGCTGTTCGACGGCCGGTACGCCGACCCGCGGCTCGACTACGCCGACTCGCAGCAGAGCTTCCTCGACGGCGAGGCCGCGATCCTGGTGAACGGCACCTGGGTGGTCGACTTCTACGACGCGCAGGCCGCCGACCCCGCCGTGGCGCTCACCGACTACTACGCCGCCGACTTCCCGACGCTCTTCGCCGAGGACGCCACCTGGGCGAACAACCACCTGTGGGCCGTCCCGGTGAACACCAGCCGCGACGCCGAGGCCTACCAAGCCGCCCTCGGGCTGCTCGCGCACATCAACGACCAGAACCTGGCGTGGGCGCGCACCGGCCACCTCTCGGTGCGCACCTCGGTGCTCGAGAGCGACGCCTACGCCGCCTTGCCGCACCGCGACGAGTACGTCCGCACCGCGGCCATCGCCCGCGACGTGGTCCCGGTCGTCCGCTACGACGCCATCCAGGACGTGCTCAACCGCGAGCTGCAGGCCATCTGGCTGACCGGCAAGCCGATCTCCGAGGCGCTCGGCGACGCCGACCTCGCGGTGCAGGACCTGCTCGACTGAGGGGGACCCGGGGCGGCGGCCACGCGGTCGCCGCCCCGCGCTCCCTTCGGCGCGTCATGGCTCCCGAACCTTCGAGCGGTTTCGACCCCACCACCGTCCCCCGCCCCGAACACCCGCGCCCTCGGCTCCGCCGCGAGCGCTGGGTCAACCTCAACGGCGCCTGGGACTTCGCGATCGACCCGGCTGGCGCCGGACCGACCGACGCCCCGCGCACCGACTTGGGTCGCACGATCCTCGTCCCCTTCGCCCCCGAGAGCCGCGCCTCGGGCGTCGGCGAGCGCGGCTTCATCCCCAGCGTCTGGTACCGCCGGCGCGTGAGCGTCCCGGCCGACTGGCAGGGCGCCGCGCCGGTGGTGCGCATCGGTGCCGCCGATTACCGCACCCGCGTGTTCGTCGACGGCATGCTCGCCTTTGATCACTGGGGCGGGTCGACCCGCATCGACGTCGACCTCTCGCGCTGGGCCGGCCCCGGCGACGACGTCGAGATGGTGCTCCACTGCCTCGACGACGTGCGCACCGGGCTGCAACCCGGCGGCAAGCAGTCGGCGCGGCTCGACTCGTACCAATGCTTCTACACCCGCGTCACCGGCATCTGGCAGACGGTGTGGCTCGAGGCCGCGCCCCACGGCGGCCTCAAGGACGTCGACGCTCAGGCGAGCGCGGCGAGCGCGAGCCTGGTGCTCACCCCGCGGCTGCGCCCCTGGCCGCGCGCCCGGACGCTGCGCGCGACCGTGCGCGACGGCGAACGGGTGCTGGCCTCCGCGGAAGCGCCCACGGCCTCCGGCCGGCCGCTCGTGCTCGTGGCCCCCGAGGCCCGCCCCTGGCGTCCGACCGACCCCGCCCTCTACGACCTCGACCTCGAGCTACTGGACGAGGACGGCGCCCCGCTCGACCACGTCGCCAGCTACGTCGGCTTCCGCGACGTGGAGGTCCGCGGCGAGCGCTTGTTGCTCAACGGCGAGCCGATGCCGCCCAGGCTGGTGCTCGACCAGGGCTATTGGCCCGAGACCCTCTGGACCGCCCCCACCGACGAGGCCCTGCGCCGCGACGTCGAGCTGGGGCAAGCGCTGGGCTTCGACGGCGCGCGCCTGCACCAGAAGGTCTTCGAGCCGCGCTACCACTACTGGGCCGACCGCCTGGGCTACCTCACCTGGGCCGAGTACCCCAGCTGGGGGCGCGACCTGCGCTCGCCCGAGGCCGCGCGCAACGTCCTCGCCGAGTGGGCGACCGTCGTGGGTGGGGTCCGCTCGCACCCGTCGATCGTCGCCTGGACCCCCTTCAACGAGACCGACCCGGCCGTCGCCCGCGACCCGCAGCACGGCCGCACCGTCGCCGACGCCGCCGCGCTCACGCGCGCGCTCGACCCCACCCGGGGAGGGCGGCCGGAATGCGTCGGAATCGGCGGCCGCTTAACGTCGGAATCGGTGGCCGGATAACTTCGGAATCAGTGGCCGGAATGGGCCGGAATACCCAAGACCCGGCCGAGCTCCAACGGCTGCTCGCCCCGTACCCGGACGTGGTGCGCAACGAGCCCGACCTGGAACCCGCGTACGCGGGGCAACCGCTGATCGTCGACGAGTTCGGCGGCATCAAGTGGATCCCCGAGGGCGACGTCGAGCGCCCGCAGGATTGGGGCTACGGGGACGACCCCGCCGACGAGGCCACCTTCCTGGCGCGCCTGCAGGGTCTGGTCGACGCGGTGCGCCGCTACCCGCACGTGGCGGGCTGGTGCTACACCCAGCTCATCGACGTCGAGCAGGAGCGCAACGGGCTCCTGGACGCCGAGCGGCGGCCCAAGTTCGCGATCGAGGTGCTGCGGGGGATCGTGCGGGGGGACGAGGGCTGAGCAGCGGTCCCGCTGGTCGAGTAGGGATCGGCCGCGGTTCCTGGGCGCGACGGTGCACGGTGGCGGTGCCCGGCGGTGGGGAGACGTCCGTTGCGGGGCCCGGGTCGAAGCCTGCAAATCGAAAGCGCGACTTTGGATTTGCAAGGTTGCTGGAGCGTCGCGCCGAGGCACGCCCCTGGGTCGCCTTACCCTGGTCCGCGCCGCGCCTCATGCCTCTTCTTCGAGGCGCGCCTTCCAGGTCAGCCACAGCGATCGGTCGAGCACCACGTCGTCCGGGAGCATCACCCCTGCGGCCGCTTTGGTCGCCGGCACCACGTCGGGCGCGCGCCGCCGCGCCAGCTCGAACACCGTGGTCGGCGGCCCCACCACGTGCAGCACGTGGACGCCGGCGTCGACAAGGCGCTCGGCGTGGCGCGCCACGAGCGCCAGGTCGGGCGCCAGCTCGTCGACGTAGGTTTGGCTGGTGCGCACGTCGGTGAAGGCGTTGGGGTAGGGCCAGGCGCGCGGTCGGAAGCTGGTGCGCACGATCAGATGACGCGGCGCGCCGCGCGCTTCGTCCTCCGCGGCCAACTTGCTCAGCGCGTAGCGGTTGCGGACCGGCCCGGTGAGGTCGTCCTCGCGGTACCCGCCCCGCGCGGCGCGCTCGGGGTCGGCGTCGCCCCAGAAGACGTAGTCGGTGCTCACGTGCAGCAGCACCGCGCCGATGGTGGCGCAGGCCTCGGCCACGTGGCGGGTGCCGGTCACGTTCACGCGCCAGCAGGCGTCGGGCTCGCGCTCGGCGCCGGCGACGTCGGTGTAGGCGGCGGCATGGACGACGACCGTGGGCCGCAGGTGCTCGAGGGCGGCGCGCACCGAGGCGGGATCGGTGACGTCGAGATCGGCGCGACCGGGGGCGACCGCGCCCAGCAGCAGGGCGCGGAGCTCGGTGCCCAGGCGACCGCGGCCGCCGGTGAGGAGGAGGCCGCTCATTTGCCCGTCCGCGCGACCACGGCGAGCGGCGTGCGCAGCATCAGCTCGACGTCCCACCAGACCGACCAGTTGCGCACGTACGCGGCCTCCATCGCCTGGCGCTCCTCGAACGAGACGTCGTTGCGTCCCTCCACCTGCCAGTAACCGGTCATGCCGGGGCGCGCGAGGACGATCAGGTCGCGCTCGGGCCCCATCTCGGGCAGCTCGCGCACCAGGTAGGGGCGCGGCCCCACCAGGCTCATGTCGCCGCGCACCACGTTGATCAGCTGGGCGAACTCGTCGAGCGAGAGCTTGCGCAGCCAGCGCCCCGCGCGGGTGACCCGCGGGTCGTCGACGAGCTTGTGGAAGCGCTCGTACTCGCCCCGCAGGCGCGGGTCGCTCGCGAGCAGCCGTGCGAGCCGCGCCTCGGCGTCGACGTGCATCGTGCGGAACTTGACGCAGCGGAACGTCCGGCCGTAGCGGCCCACGCGCGGCGACAGGTAGAGCGCCGGCCCGCGCGAATCGAGCCGCACCCACGCCGCGATCGCGAGCAGCGCGGGGCCCAGCGCCAGCAGCAGGACGAGACCGCCGAGGAGGTCGAACGCCCTCTTGAGCGCGCGGTTGAGGCGCGAGGCGAGCTGGTGGCGCACCTCGAGGCCGAGGGTGGTGCCGATCGGCGCCGCCACCACCGAGGCGGCCGGAACGCCGTGCAGGTCGGGCACGAACTGCACGTAGCGCAGCGAGCGCTCGGCGCGGCGCAGCACCTCGTCGAACGGCACGCGCGTCGCCGCCTCGGGCGCCACGATCGCGTGGCGCACGCCGAGCGCCGGCAGCGCGCTCCAGGCGCGGTCGAGGCTCCCGGTGATCGGCAGCTGCGGCACGTCCCAGTCGGCGTCGCCGAAGGCGGCCACCGGGTGCAGTCCCAAGCCGGGGTGGTCGAGCAGGTAGCGCGCGAGGCGCGCGGCGATCGGGCCGGTGCCCAAGAGCGCCACGGGCCGACCCCACAGGCGGGCGGCGCGCAGCAGAAGCTTGGCGAGCAGTCGTGCGAAGGGGGCCAAAACGACGGTGACGACGCCGATCAGCAGTAGCGCGCGCCCGTCGAGCGGCACCCCCTCGGGCACCACCAGCGCGAGCGCCGCGAGCGTGATCGAGGCCGACGCGGCCGCCCGCACGCCGCGCGCGAGCTCGTCGTGCAGGGCGCGGCCGTAGCCGGGGTAGAGGCCGCCGGCGGCGGCGAAGACGGGCCAGAGGAGCGTGGCGTACGCCAGGGTGGAGGTCCACGAGCCGCGCAGCGCGTCGGGCCACGGGCCGGCCGCGGTGAGGCTGGCCGCCACCGCGACGGCGACGACCGCCACGGCGGCGTCGGCGAGCGCCAGCGTCAGGCGCACGGCCGCCGCGCTGCCCAGGCCGGTCTGCGCGCGGGCGACCCGCCGCTGCCCCACGGCGCGCCAACCGAGGATCGCGGCCAACGGGTAGACGACGGCGCCGTTGAGGAAGGTGGTGTCGAAGAGGTTGAGGAGCACGACCGCCGCCAGCACGACCGCCATCGCCCGGTCGCGCTGCTGCACCGCGCGGAGCGCCAGCGCCGCGCCCAGCAGCAGCAGGCCGACCAGGCCGACGGCGCCGCGCTCGACGCCCACGTCGAGCGGCAGCGAGTGGGCGTGGGCGGCGACGGGGCGCTGGCGCGCGCCGCTGGGGTCGAGGGTGGTGGTCGCCTGGACGTAACCCTGCGGTCCCCAGCCCCACCACGGCCGCGTGGCGATCGCGTCGAGCGCCGACGTCCACAACGGGAAGCGGGTGGTGCGCAGGTCGACCAGGCCGCGGTCGGGGGGCGTCGCCACGTAGGCGACGGGGGTCTCGCCGACGATCAGCTGGAGCTCCGCGAACTCGGTGACGGCGCCGACGTCGGCCCGGCGATCGGGCACCATCCCGACGTACCAGGTGAGCGGCGCGTCACCGACGTACCGGAACGCCACGGTGCCGCGCATCCAGCCGTCGCTAACGGGCGCGGCGGCCGCGTGGAGCACCTCGAGGGCCCCGCTGGCGTTCGTCCGCCACGTGCCGGCGGCCCAGGTCGCACCGAGGTTCGCCGCCGGCGCGTCGATGGCGGTCCGCCCCCAGCCGTCGAGGCCGGGTCGCGCCCCGTCGGCCGCGCGCCACGCCAGCGACAGCACGTACGCACGCCCGGGTTCGAGCCGCACGATCTGCTGCAGCCGCGACCACGAGTCGGCGCTCGTCTTCTCGACGGCGAACACCGTGCGCGCCTCGCCGCCCACGACCCCAGGCGCGGCGTCGAAGCGCACGCCCAGCGGGTACCACCAGGCGCCGGCGGGGGCCTCGGTGGCGGCGAACAGGTTGGTGGTGGCGTCGGGCCCGAGGTCGACGCGGAAGCCGGCGCGGCCGGTGCCCACCAGCGCGGTGAGCCCGCTGGCGACGACGAGCATGACCGCGATCAAACCCCACTCGGCGACCACCGTTGCCCGTGACCCGCGGCGGCCGACGAAGCGCAGCCCGATCGCCACGAGCAGCCAGGCGAGCACCGCCTCCTGCGCGCCCGACACGAGCACGGCGACGGCGCCTAACGCGAGCGCGAGGACGCGCCCCCGCGGCGAGGGCAGGATGACGGCGAGCAGCGCCGCGAGCACCAGCATCGCGTGCCCGTACAGGGCCGGGCTGCCGGTCCACGCGACGAGGTCGAAGACCGAGCGGGCGGTGTCGAGGCGCCACGCGCCCACGCGGTCGAGCCCGAGCGCGATGGCGCCGGCGAAGCCGGTCAGCAGGCCGGCGCCGACGTCACGCGGGAAGGTGTCGCCCGCGACCGACGCACGGACCGCCGAGGCCGAGCGGAAGATCAACCAGGTCGCAAGCGCCTGCCCGGTCGCGCCCATGCCCGCCCAGACGTGACCAGTCGCGAGCCACGGCAGGCCCAAGAGCGCTGCCGCCGCCCACCACCAGCGGTCGCTCCGC
>JARGGE010000075.1 GCA_029210865.1 Trueperaceae bacterium | reverse complement strand
CCAAGGTGGCGATCGCCGACCACGCGCGCAAGACGGCCGAGGGGCACGCGCCGGGCCTGCGCGGTGCGGCGCTGCAGGCCTACCTCGCCGCCGGGATCGGCTCCGACCACGAGAGCACCGAGCTCGACGAGGCGCGCGAGAAGCTCGCGGGCGGGGCCTTCCTGATGGTCCGTGAGGGCTCGGTCACCCGCGACCTGGACGCCCTGATGCCGCTGGTCGACCCGCGCCACGCCGACCGGATCGGGTTCGTGACCGACGACCGGCTGCCGCACGACCTGCTCGCCGAGGGGGCGGTGGACGTGCTCGTGCGGCGCGCCATCGCCGCCGGCGTCGACCCGGTCTTCGCGGTGCGCTGCGCGAGCTGGAACGTCGCGCGCCACTACCGCCTGCCGCGCCGCGGTGCGCTGGCGCCCGGCTACTTCGCCGACCTGATCGTCGTCGACGACCTCGCCTCGTTCCGTGCGGCGCGCGTCCTGCGGCACGGCCGCTGGGCGGCGGCGGCGGGTCGCCTCGAGCGCGAGGCGGCCGACGCGGTCGCGCGCGCCGCGGCGGTGCTGGCCAGCCACCCAAGCGCCCGCGCCACGCGCGGCACCGTCCGGTTGCCGCATCTCGACGCGCGCCGGCTGCGCCTCGAGGCCCCCGAGCCCGGCGGGCGCGTGCGCGTAGTGCGGACGCGGCCGAACCAGGTGGTGACCACCGCGGAGGTCGACGTCCCGACGGTCCGCGACGGCGCCTGCGTCGCCGACCCGGCCCGCGATCTGCTCAAGCTCGCCTGCGTCCACCGGCACGGGCGCGGCGACGGCGTGGGGGTGGGGCTGGTCCGCGGCATGGGCCTGCGCCGCGGTGCGCTTGCGAGCAGCGTCGGCCACGATCACCACAACCTCATGCTCGTCGGCGCGGACGACGCCTCGATGCTCCGTGCCGCCACGCGTGCGGCCGAGATCGGCGGTGGCTTCGTCGTCGACGACGGCGAGCGGGTGGTCGCCGAGGTGCCGCTGCCGGTGGCGGGGCTGGTCTCGGAGGCGCCGGTGGAGGAGCTCGTGGCCCAGCTCGACGCCGCCGCGGCCGCGGTGCGGGCGCTCGGCGGCAGCGGGGCCGACGCCTTCATGACGCTCAGCTTCCTCGGCTTGGCGGTGATCCCCGAGCTGCGGGTGACCGACCACGGGCTCGTGGACGTGGGGTCGGCGCGCGTCGTGCCGTTCGTCGCGTGAGCGCCACCGGCGTGGCCTCGGTGCGTCGGCTGCTGCGCGGCACCGTCGCGCACGTGCCGCGCGACCCGTTCACGGCGGCCGGCGAGGCGCTGGAGGCCTGGGACGACGGCGGGCTGGCGCTCGCCGACGACGGTACGATCGCGGCCGTCGGGGCGTGGCGCGACCTGCGCGCCGCGTACCCCGCGGCCGACGTCGACGACCGCAGCGGCGCCTGGCTGCTGCCGGGGTTCGTCGACGCCCACGTCCACTACCCGCAGGTCGGCGTCCTGGGCGGGCTGGGGCCGCGCCTGCTCGAATGGCTCGAGGGGCGCACCTGGCCGCACGAGGCGCGCTTCGCCGACGCCGCCTTCGCGCGCGCCGAGGCGCGGCAGTTCCTGCGGCTGCTCGCGCGCAACGGCACGACGAGCGCGCTCGTCTTCGGCGCCCACCAGGCGGTCGCGATGGAGGCGTTCTTCCACGAGGCGGCCGCCAGCGGCCTGCGCGTCACGGCCGGGCTGGTGGTGGGCGACGTCGGCCTCCCCGAGGCGCTGCGGACCACCCCGGAGCTCGCCTTCGAGGAGGCCGCCTTCCTGGCGCGGCGCTGGCACGGCCGCGGGTGGCTGCGCTACGCGGTCACCCCGCGTTTCTCGGTGTCGAGCACGGCGGCGCTCTTGGCAGCCTGCGGCGCGGTCGCGCGCGAGGTGCCCGGGACCTGGGTCACCAGCCACCTCAACGAGACCCCGGACGAGATCGCGGTCGTGCGCGCGCGCTTCCCCGACCAGCGCGACTACCTGGCGACGTACGAGGCGGCCGGCCTCGTCGGTCCGCGCAGCGTCTTCGCGCACGACGTGCACCCCAGCGACGACGAGCTCACGCGCCTCGCGGCCGCGGGCGCCAGGGTGGCGCACTGCCCGAGCAGCAACCACGCGCTGGGCTCCGGACTGTTCCCGCTGGCGCGCCACCGCCGCGCGGGCGTCGGGGTCGCGCTCGGCACCGACGTCGGCGCCGGCACGTCGCTGTCGCTGCTCGCCGAGGCGACCAGCGCCTACGTCGGTCAGATGCTGCTCGGCGCCGACGGCGAGCGGCTCACCGGCGCGCGCCTGCTGTGGCTCGCGACGGCCGCCGGCGCGCACGCGCTCGGTCTCGGCGACCTGGTTGGCGACCTCCGCCCCGGCCGGGCCGCCGACGTCGTCGCGCTGCGGCCGCCGCCCGGCTCGACGCTCGCAGCCGCGTTGACGCACGCCGCCGACGGGCCGTCGGCGCTCGCGACGCTGGTGACGCTCGCGCGCGAGGACGCCGTCGAGGCGACCTGGGTGGCGGGCGAGGCGGTGTGGTGCGCCGCCGCAGCGGAGCGGTTGGTAGGCTGAACCACGTGCTCATCCACGTCGTCGCCGATTTCGGCCCCCAGGACCTCGCCTTCGCCGAGGTCGCCCAGCGGCTCCTGACGCTGCTGCCCGACGCGCAGGTCGTCGCCACGCCCGTGCCCCCCTTCGCCACGCTCGCCGCCGGCTTCGTGGCCGCCCAGCTCGCGGCGTCGCCGGCACCCCCCGGGACCTTGGTGTTCGTGAACGTGGCGCCGCGGCGCGACGACCGCGGCGCGCGCGTCGACAACGACGGCGAGCGGCTGCTGTGGGCGCGCACCGCGGGCAGCGTGCAGGTGGTCGGCGTCCACGCCGGCGAGGCCTTCGCCTTCCTGGCGGAGGCGGCCGAGGAGGTGCGGGTCCTCGACTGCGCGACGCACGGCTCGCAGTTCCGCTCGCGCGACCTGTTCCCCGACGCGGTCGCGCGGGTGGCGCGCGGCGAAGCGAGCGTCTTCGGCGAGGCGCTGCCGGCGACGGCGCTCCCGAGCGTGCCCGAGGGCCGCGTCGCTTACGTCGACGGGTTCGGCAACCTGAAGACCACCTGGCGCTGGGGCGCGCTGCCGCACGGGCTGGCGCCCGGCGACGCGGTGCGCGTCGCGGTCGCCGGCCACGCGCTCGAGGGGCGCGTCGCCGGTGGGACCTTCGCCGTCCCCGAGGGCTCCGTCGCGGTGGCGCCGGGGTCGTCCGGGTACGCCGACCGCGACGGCACGGCGGTGCGCTGGGTGGAGGTGTTCCTGCGCGGCGGCAGCGCCGCGGCGTCCTTCGGCGGCGTCCACCCAGGCGACGCGGTCGACCTCGCGCCGGCCTGACCGTGCGGGCCGAGCCCTGGGCTCGCGTCGGGTCGGCGACGGCGGTTCAGCGCTCCGAGGGTTCCTCGAGGGCGATCCCCATCCCGTGCAGCAGCCCCACCGCCTCGGGGGGCCAGGCATGCAGCCCGGTGACCGTGTTGCGGCGCGCGTCGATGCGGTAGCCGCGCGCCTTGCGCAGGTCGGCGCCCGTGAGGTCGCACCCGACGAACTCGCTGCCGGAGAGGTCGCTGCCGCGGAAGCTGGCGTCGGTCAGGTCGCAGCGCTCGAACAGCGCCTCGTGGATGGTGCAGCCCTCGAAGCGGCGCCGCCGCAGTTCGAGGTCGACGAAGCGTCCGAAGTTCAGGACCGACTCCTTGACGTCGAGCTCGAAGGGCTCGTTCGGGCCGACGCGCGCGGCGGACCAGTTGATGCCGGGAGCGTGGCCGTGCTCGATCGTGACCCCCAGGAAGGCGGTGCCGCGCACGTCGAGCAGCGCCAGGTCGCAGCCCAGGAGGTCGCAGTCGACGAACCGGCAGCCGAGCAGCTGCGCCTCGTGCAGGTCGCAGCCGTCGAAAACGCAGTCGTGGAACGTGGCGTCGCGCAGCGCGCCGTCGAGGCGCAGCCCGCGAAACGTCGCGTCGCGGTAGGTGCTGCCGTCGTGGAGGTCCGGTGCGGTCACGGTCGGATCCCCCTCCTCCCCTCGAGCGTACACGCTCGCGCGGGCGTCCGGCGCGCAGGCGATAGGCTGCGCCGATGACCCGTCGCCGCGTGCCGATCGCCCTCGCCGTCCTTGCCTGGACGGTCCTCGTGGCGTCGACGTGGACCTACCTGGCGCGCGCGGACGGGGGATCGGCGGCGGGGCTGGCCGCCGTGCTCGCGCTGCTCGCGCGCCCCGGCGTCGGCGTGCCGGTGCTGCTCGCGGCGTTCGCGGTGCGGCCGGTGCTGCTGCTGCCGGTCACCGTCCTGACCGCCTTCTCGGGGTGGTGGCTCGGCCCCTGGTTGGGGTTCGCGGTGGCCTGGGTGGCGGTGACGCTGAGCGCGTCGGTGCCCTACGCGACCGCCCGGGCGCTGCGTGGTGCCGTCCGGCCGGCGTCGCCGCCGACCAGCCCAGCCGGTGCGCCGGCCCGGGCGCCGGTCGCCCCGCCGGCCGATGGTCCGGTGGGCGCCCCGGTCGTTGCGCCGGCCGGCGAAGCGCGCGCCGAGGGCTGGCGCGGCGCGCTCGCCCGCGACCCGTTCCGCTCGGTGCTCGTCGCCCGCCTGATGATGCTGCACGGCGACCTCGTGAGCGCCGCCGCGGGAGCGCTGCGCGTCCCGTGGGGCGGCTTCCTGGCGGCGACCGCGATCGGCGGCGCCCCGGGGCTGGCGGTGGGCGTCCTGGCCGGTGCGTCGCTGCCCACGGGCGAGGCCTTCGCGCTCGAGGCGGTGCGCCTCGACCCGTGGGCGCTCGCGGCGGCGGTCGGCACCTTCGCGGTCGCCTGGGGCGTCGCGGTGCTGCTGCGGCGGCGCTCGCCGCGGCCGGCGGACGCGCCCGGGGAGGGGCGACCGTCGCCCGCGGCCGGCGATCAGACGGCGCGCCGGAAGGGGTAGATCTCGTACGAGCGCCAGACGCCGCCGCGGTGGTAGATGTCGGCCTCGAGGAGGGCGCGCGCCGCGGCCTCGTCGTCGGCCTCCAGGATGATGGCGGAGCCGATCATGGCGCCGGCGTCGTCGAGCAGCGCGCCGCCGAGGTGCATGGTGCCCGCCTCGGCGAGCTTGCGCGCACCGACGAGGTGCGCCTCGCGCACCTGCTGGCGCCGCGCGGGGGCTTCGGGGTCGGTGCCGTCTTTCGCGATCACGAGGTAGAGCATGGGGGCCTCCTGGATGGGCGTCGGGTCGCCGACCCAGGGTACGTCGCGCGCCCGCCGGCGACGGTCGGTCACCCGTCCGACGACCGGGCCGAGGCACCCCCGACCAGGGTTGAGTGTAGGAGACTCAGATACGTTGACACACCCGTCGGGCGCTGCTATGCTCCTCGGTAGTGAGCGACCTGCGCGGCACCGGATCAGGTCCGTTGCGCGGGTTCGAACCACCACCGCTGCGCCTCGGCGCGGCGCCCCGAAGGAGACCCACCATGGCGAAGGCCGTCGGCATCGACCTGGGGACCACCAACAGCGTGATCTCCATCATGGAGGGCGGCGAAGCCGTCGTCCTCGTCAACAGCGAAGGCAACCGCACCACCCCGTCCGTCGTCGGCTTCAAGGACGACGTGCGGCTGGTGGGGCAGGTCGCGAAGCGGCAAGCGGTGCTCAACCCCAAGGGCACCCTCTTCGAGATCAAGCGCTACATCGGCCGCACCTGGGACGAGGTGCACACCGAGGTCGAGCGCGCGCCCTACGAGGTCGTGCGCGGCGACGACGGCGGCGTCCGCTTCGTCGTGGGCGACACCAAGTACACGCCCGAAGAGGTCTCGGCGATGATCTTGCGCAAGCTCGTCGCCGACGCCTCGGAGCAGCTCGGCCAGAAGGTGACCAAGGCGGTCATCACCGTGCCCGCGTACTTCAACAACGCGCAGCGCGAGGCCACCCAGAACGCCGGCAAGATCGCCGGGCTCGAGGTGCTCCGCATCGTCAACGAGCCGACCGCGGCGGCGCTGGCGTACGGCCTCGACAAGAAGGGGAACGAGACCGTGCTCGTCTTCGACCTGGGCGGCGGCACCTTCGACGTGTCGGTGCTCGAGGTGGGCGACGGCGTGTTCGAGGTCCGCTCCACCGCCGGCGACACCCACCTGGGCGGCTCCGACATGGACTACGCGGTGGTGACCTGGCTCGCCGACGACTTCCAGAAGGAGTACGGCGTCGACCTGCGCAAGGACAAGCAGGCGCTGCAGCGGCTGATCGAGGCCGCCGAGAAGGCCAAGATCGAGCTCTCCGGGCTCCCCGAGACCACGATCAGCCTGCCCTTCATCGCCATGGACCCGGGCTCGAACGCGCCCCTGTACCTCGAGAAGAAGCTGACGCGCGGCAAGATCGACGAGCTCATCGCCCCGCTGCTCGCGCGCGTGCGCGGCCCCGTCGAGCGGGCGCTCAAGGACGCGAAGCTGGGCAAGGACCAGATCGACGAGGTCATCCTGGTCGGCGGCGCCACCCGCGTGCCCGCCGTCAAGAAGCTGGTGAAGGAGCTCCTGGGCAAGGAGCCGAACCAGACCGTCAACCCCGACGAGGTCGTGGCGCTCGGCGCCGCCATCCAGGCGGGGGTCCTGACCGGCGAGGTCGACGACATCGTGCTGCTCGACGTCACCCCGCTGAGCCTCGGCGTCGAGACCAAGGGCGGCGTCTTCACCAAGCTGATCGACCGCAACACCACCGTGCCGGTCCGCAAGAGCGAGACCTTCTCGACCGCCGACCACAACCAGACCGGCGTCGAGGTGCACGTGCTGCAGGGCGAGCGCGCGATGGCGGGCGACAACAAGTCGCTCGGGCGCTTCAAGCTCGACGGCATCCCGCCCATGCCCGCCGGCATGCCGCAGATCGAGATCACCTACGACATCGACGCGAACGGCGTGCTGAACGTCTCCGCGAAGGAGAAGTCGACCGGCAAGGCCGCGTCGATCACCATCCAGAACACCACCACGCTCGCCGAGGACGAGGTCGAGCGGATGGTCCAGGACGCCGCCAAGCACGGCGAAGAGGACAAGGTGCGCAAGGAGAAGGCCGAGGCCTGGAACCAGCTCGACGGGCTGCGGCTGCAGGCGCAGAAGGTGCTCGACGAGGCCGAAGGCGCGACCGACGAGCAGAAGAAGCCCGTGGTGGACGCCATCGCCGAGGCGCAGAAGGCGCTCGACGCGCAGGCACCCAAGGCCGAGCTCGACGCCGAGGGGCAGAAGCTCGCGACGGCGCTGCAGGCGTTCCAGCAAGCGGTCGCGGCGGCAGCCGCGACGACGACCGGGCCCGAGGGCGGCGAGCCAGAGGCGGCGGCATCCGATGATGACGTGATCGACGCCGACTTCAAGCCGGCTCCGTGAGCGCGATGAACGGCCGACCCGACGCCCCCGACTCCGTGGACGCCGCCCGCGAGGCGGCGGCCACGGACGTGGCCGACGCGGCCGCGCCGCGAGCGGACGCCGACGCCGGCGACGAGCTCGAGGAGGTCGACGTGTTGCGCGGCGAGCTGGGGCGCGTGCGCGAGGCCCTCGACGAGGCGCGCGCCGAGGCGGCCGAGGCCCAGGACCGGGCGCTGCGCGCTCGGGCCGACCTCGAGAACCTGCGGCGCCGGAGCCGCGCCGACCTCGAGCGCGCCCACGGCGCGGGGCTCGACGCCGCGATCCGACCGGTGCTCACCGTGCACGACGACCTCGAGCGCGCGATCGAGGCCGGGCGGGTGGGCGACCCGGCGGCGATCCTCCCGGGCGTCGAGGCGGTGCTCGCGGCGCTGCTGCGGCAGCTCGAGGGGCTCGGGCTCACCAAGACGGGCGAGGTCGGCGAGCCCTTCGACGCCGAGCGCCACGAGGCGTTGACCACCGTTCCCGTCCCCGAGCCCGAGCTGGCCGGCACCATCCAATCCGTGTTCGAGGCCGGCTTCCTGCACGGCGACCGCCTGGTCCGGCCCGCGCGCGTCGTCGTCTACCAGGAGCCCTGAGGGCCGGTCGGGAGGCCCGCCGTGGCCGCGTTCAAGGATTACTACGAGGTGCTCGGGGTGGCCCGTGACGCGTCCGAGAAGGACGTGCGGCGGGCCTTCCGGGCGGCTGCCGCCAAGCACCACCCCGATCGCAACCCGGACGACCCAGGTGCCGAGGAGCGCTTCAAGGAGATCAACGAGGCGTACACGGTGCTCTCGGACTCCGAGAAGCGCGCGATCTACGACCGCTACGGGCGCGAGGGGCCGGAGCCCGGAGGCTTCGCCGGCGGCGGCTACGCGGGCGGCGGACCGGTCTACACGAACGTCCGCCCCGAGGACATGGCCGGCTTCAGCGACTTCTTCCGGTCGCTGTTCGGTGGCTCGGCCGGGGACGACGCCTTCGGCTCGATGGGCGGTGCGCCGTTCGGGACCCCCTTCGGGCGCGCGGCCGCGCCCCGCGCCCCACGCGCGGTCGAGGCGACCCTGGGGGTGGGGCTCGAGCGCGCCTACACGGGCGGGCCGGTCAGCGTCCGGATCGACGGGCGCGGGCTCGAGGTCACGCTGCCCCAGGGGGTCCGCGACGGTGCCAAGCTGCGCCTGCGCGGTCAGGCCCCCGGCGGCGGCGACCTGGTCCTGATCGTGCGCCACGAGCCGCACGGCCGCTGGCGGCTCCACGGCGACGCGCTGCACGGTCGCGTCGACGTCCCGGACCACGTCGCGGTGCTCGGTGGCACCGTCCGTGTCCCAGCGCTCGACGGCGACGTCGACCTGAGCGTGCCGGCGGGCACGACGGCCGGGCGCAAGCTGCGGCTGCGCGGACGCGGCTGGCCGCTCCCCGGTGGGCATCGCGGCGACGCCGTCGTCGAGGTGCGGGTGGTCGTGCCCGCCGCCGTGAACGACGAGCAGCGCGCGGCGTACGCGCGCCTGCGCGACCTCGCCGGCGGCGACTGACGCCCAGGGCGCGCGGCCGGCCGCGGCCCCGGTGGTAGGCTGCCGCATGCACCGAACCCCGTTCCGCAGCCTCTTCGTGGCCCTGGCCACGCTCGCCGCCCTCGCTCTCTCGCCCGCCTTGGCCCAGGACGACGACCCCGTCCTCGT
Organism: Trueperaceae bacterium; assembly: GCA_029210865.1. Lineage (GTDB taxonomy): Bacteria > Deinococcota > Deinococci > Deinococcales > Trueperaceae > JAABTL01. Next base: position 736 of record JARGGE010000075.1, on the reverse strand, counting down.
GCGCCTCGGGTCCGTCGAGGAGCGGGCGAGCTTCGTGTTCGAACGCTTCGAGATCGCCGTCCGTGGGCTCGCGGCGGGCCAGGGCATGGTGTACGGCCCCGAGCTGCTCGCCGAGGTCTACCCCTTCTACCCGCAGTTCCTGGAGCAGCGCGCCGGCGAGCTCGTCCTGCTCGAGCAGGCGCGCGTCCGCGGCCTCGTCGTCGACGAGGCGGTGGTCGAGGCGGTCGTGGACCAGGCCCGCGGCCAGTTCCCGGACGAGGCCACGCTGCTCGAGGTGCTGGCAGCCGCCGGCTTCCGCGACCTCGACCAGCTCCGCGAGCTCGTCCGCGAGACCGAGCTGATCCAAGCGGTCGTCGCCGAGGTCGAGGCCGAGGTCGAACTGAGCGACCTCGAGGTGCGGGTCGCCTACGAATCGCTGCGCCCGCAGCTCGTGCGCCCCGAAGAGGTGTGCGCCCGCCACATCCTGGTCGAGAGCGAGCTCGCCGCCGCGGCGCTGGGCCGCGCGGCGCGCGTCGGCGCGGACTTCGCCGCCATGGCGGCCACCGCCTCGGCAAATCCTTTCTTGTATATCGCCCGCAAGCCATTGACGTTCCATGATAACAGCCGCATCAAACACTCCTCGTCTATACTTCTTAAAAACAGTTTGAACCATACCGTTCATCACCGCCGTCACCGATCGCCGAGCGCCGCCACTACCAACGCCGCCTGCCGGTCGACGGCACCGCACTGGTGATGG